>JACQUH010000222.1 GCA_016210375.1 Chloroflexota bacterium | reverse complement strand
CTTTGGTAGCGGTAGGTACAGGGGTCGGGGTGGCCTCCTGCGCGCCGCACGCGACGGCCGTGAGCAGTCCCAGGGCGAGGATCAGGCCGAAAACCAAACCTGGTCTGGACCAAGAACGCTGAGTCATGAGGATCCTCCTGCAATGAAAACCGTCGGCGCTTTGGGAACGAAGGTCCCTCTGGTGGTGGTCCAGGGCAGTGCGGGTCTGGGACGGCGTTTATTATAACACTTTATATTGTTTGTCAATAGAACGAAGTAGGGAGTGCATTGCCGTAAGCATGTACGAAACAAGGAATGACTCCCGCAGAACAGGGGGTACTCCGCAACAGGGAAACGTGCCTGCTAGCGTTCGCATCGGGAGGTGCTGCCCGATGACGATATAACCGATTGATAACGTAGAATACAGGGGCGTCTTACTCCGGGACGGGCGATCTACGGCCGTTGTTAGCAATTGGCCCCACGCTGGCAGTTCTGTAGACGTCTGGCTGGTGACAACTGAATGGTCCGGAAACCTCGCCTCTCTCTATTTTGAATACGTTTGGAACCCGGGAGCTTTCGGGATCAGCCAGGAGGAGAGGAAAGTCGTCAATGGCGCACTGACCGTGAGGGTGGTGAATAGCGGGAACGCCGCCTACAACATAGAGGTGACAAACAAGTCAGGGGCAGCCTGCCGTCGCGGGGCCAAACTGGGAACCCACGCCCACGGGATTACGCCCTGACCGGCGAGCCTAAGCCAGCGCCAGCGAAGCGGCGCTATGCTGCTCCTCGGCATGGTAGGAGGAGCGCACCAGCGGCCCGGCCGCGACATGCCTGAACCCCAGGCGCAATCCCGCTTCCCGCAGCGCCGCGAACTCCCCGGGCGCGTAGAACCTCTCTATGGCCACGTGCTTCTTGCTAGGCCGCAGGTACTGGCCTACCGTCAGCAGGTCGCAGCCCACCTTTCGCAGGTCCCGCATGGTCCCCAGGGTTTCCTCCCACGTCTCGCCGAGGCCCACCATCATGCCGGACTTGGTGACCATCCCCGGGTCCAACTCCTTCACACTGCGCAACAGCTCCAGGGAGTAGTCATAGCTTCCCTTGGGGCGCACCGAGTGAAAAACCCGGCGCACCGTCTCAATATTGTGGTTCAGCACATCCGGGCGCGCCTGTACCATCCCCCGCAGCCCCGCGCCACGGAAGTCAGGGATGAGCACCTCCACCTTGCAGGCCGGCGATCGCTCCCGTATCTTCTGCACGCACTCGGCGAAGATGAAGGCCCCGCCATCGGGCAGGTCGTCCCGGTTGACAGAGGTGATGACGCAGTACTTCAGACCCAGGCGCTCCACTGTGCGGGCCAGGCGCTCCGGCTCCTCCACGTCCAGGCCCAGGGGCCTGCCCGAGGTGACAGCGCAGTAGCGGCACGCGCGGGTGCAGATGTCCCCCAGCACCATGAAGGTGGCGGTGCGCCCTTCCCAGCACTCGCCGATATTGGGGCACCGCGCCTCTTCGCACACCGTGTGCAGCGTCTCCCCTCGTAGCAGGTTGCGCAGGCCAATGTAGCCCTCACCGCCGGGCGCCCGCACCTTGAACCAGGCTGGCAACCGTGGCCGCCCCTCCACCTCTTGCGGAATGTCACTGCGCTGTGTCACTGCCACTTCCTGGGAGGTTCTGTTTGGGTATGGTATTCATGTCCCCCGACTACCTGTGGTTCTGACCTCTCCCCCTCTCTGCAACGAAGAGGGGGATGGATTTGTTGTGAGAATCTGGGCGCGGTGGAGCCGCGCCCAGATTCTCACGTTTGCCAGTTCCCCCTTCCCCAAGATGGAAGGGGGATTACGGGGGTTGGGTTGCAACTCACCTCTCACCCGTACCCCGCAGCGGGAGAGGAAGTGCAACCTGGCGCTTTAGCGCCAGGCCATGCTAATCGCCGCTCCCAACCAAACAAATCCGCCAGGGATGAAGGTTTGCCATTCTGACCCTCATCATACTAGCACAGGGAAAGCCCTGGCCGCACAGCCCTGGCCGTCACGGACAAGGGGCCAGACCCGACATGTCGGGTCTGGCCCCCACCGTATCGCTGCCAGCCAGCGAGACGCTAGCCGCGGCTCCGCCTCTTCTTCGGCTTCTCCTCCTCATCTTCGTCCGTACCCGTGGACTTCCCGCCAGACGGCGCTGCCACCGGCGCAGGCTCGTCCTCGTCCACTCCACCTGCCGGCGTAGCCGGCGGCGTCCCGTTGCCGCCGGACCCCGTCAGGGTCTCCTTCACGGCCCCGGCCTCGGCTGCGGCCTGGACAACGGCCTGGACAGCTTGCTCAACCCTCTGCTCCGGGGTGGGCTGAGGCTGGTTGCTGGTGGGCTGCCCCACCGGAGCGCCGCCAGCGCCGCCACCCGTGGCGTCGCCGCTGGCTTCGCCGGACCCGCCGGTGTCGCCCGCGGCGTCCCCGCTGCCGCTATCAGACCCGCCGCCCTCATCGCCGCCAATCTCCCATGTGGCGCCGCCGCCTGTATCGCCCGTAGAGCCGGAGCCGCCGCCCGCGCCGCCGCCATCGGGGGTAGCGCCGGTAGAACCGCCGCTGCCGCCGCCCGCCGTATCGCCGGCCCCGGAGGCAAGGCCCGCCACGCACACGCCGCCCACGGAGGCATCGCCCGCAGCGCAGCCGCCCGCCGCCGGCAGCGAGGAGGCAACCGTGTCCGCCGTGATCAGCTCGCCCGTTACGGGCATGAAGGCGCTCGCGGCCTCGGCGCCCGGCCACGGCGGGGTGTAGAGATACTTGAGGGTCACGTGGTCATTGGCCACCAGCTCCGTCACGCGGAACACGATGTAGTGCCCCTCCTGGCCTACCTTGGCCCTGGCGACATAGGTATGGCCCACCACGATGTTCGGGCAGCACTCTGTGTAGCCCGAGGCAGGTATGGCCACATCCTTCAGGGGCTTATCGCCCAGGTTGCCCAGGTCCTGGATGCCCCGTTGCTGGTCGCACCAGGCGCTGAAATACGCCCATCCGCTCCCGATCTGCACGTTAAAGTCGCCGTAGCACCAACCACCCTGCTTCTGGGCAAGGAAGTGATAGCCCTCGCCGTTCTTCAGGGAGATGCTAGGCTCTCCCGGCTGAGGAAGCGGCGCAGGGTCCAGCCCGAAGGACCGGTTGAGCACCGTATCCGGTTTGATCATGAGCCCACCGCTCACCAGGGGGACGTAGCCCGGCGCTTTCACGATGTACCCGCCGTACCGGCCCTGGCCAAGGCTCATACCATAGTTGCCCTTCTCGTCCGCCTCGGCCCCTTTCTCCATGCCCGCCGTGAACACGTGGACAGAGGCCGAAGGCAGAGCCGCCTTGGTGGCGTTGTCCACCACCGACCCCTGCAACAGGCCCTCCAGCCCCTGGCTTATGCTCATGCAGCCGCCGCTGGGACAGGTCTTCTCCACGAAGAAGGGTATGCCCTTGAGATAGAAGGCGTCCCGGAGATAGATACCCTCGCGGCTGGCGTCCCAGGAACCGAACACCTGCCGCCAGTCACCGTTCAGCTTGCCGTCCCCGCTGATGTCCACGAGAAGGACGTCACTGGGATCGGAAGGGTCGTAGAGGGCGTCGCCGTCGTCCACCAGGACGAGCTTGTGGTCCTGGCCCTTCAGGAAGACGGAGCCCTCGCACAGCCGCGCGGACCTGTAGCCCAGGGTCGGATCGCCCCAGTACCAGGCGCTAATCGCGTACGGAGCGCCGCCGCCCGGGTAGTCCACCTTGAACTCAACGGGGCCAACCGCGTTCCCCAGGTATGCTTCCCACACCTTATCGTCGGTGAGGTCGCCGTTGCGGTTGGCGTCAACCCGCAGCAGGTATTGCTTGCTGTCCGACAGATCCTCCACCACGGCGAAGACATTCGTTGTCCCGGCAAACTTCATCACCCCATACAGGACCTTCCCCTTGTAGGCCGGCTCCTTCACGATGCCCGCGGGCCGCTCCCCTGTCAGGCCCGCGCCCTGGCCGTAGTACCAGTTGATGCCATAGGGCCAGGGGTACTTGTTGGTGTCGTAGGTCCAGCAGCCCAGGTCCACCCCTACTGAAAGGAGGGGGACCATGTTCGCCTTGATGTCGCCCAGGACCAGCTTCGTCTCAGGCACGCTGGCCACCGGTTTGCCGCCCGGGTCCTTCAGCTCAAAGGCGAAGGTGTCCAATTTACTCCCCGGCTCGCCCTTGTCCAGCCCCTTGGCCCAGAACTTCCAACCCGAATACATCCCAGTGCCAACGCCGGAGAAGGAGGCGCCTCGGAACGTCCCGGCTATGGGGTCAAGGCCGGTCACCAGCACGGAATGGACCTCCCCATCAAACCGGTTAAGGGGGCCAAACCAAACGGTGATCTCGCCGTCGCTGCTGATATGCTTCTGGCCGTCGTCGGTGAGGCGCGCCCAGAAGCTGAACTTCACGTCGCCCGTGGAGGTCTTGACGGTGCCCTGGCCCTTGGTGGTGTACTGGCCCGGCGGCTGCACGATCTCTATGATCAGGAGCTGCCGGAAAAACTCCACGCCGTTGATCCTGTAGGAGATGTAGCATTTCACAACCTGGTTCTGCGCCCCCTCCAGCACCGAGATGGTCTCCGTCATCGCCACTGTGGAGCCTATCTGGGTATGGATCGCGGCGGGGTCAAAGGTGATCACCAGCGGGGCGCAGCCCACGGGCACGTACGTTATCACCTCTACCTGGCAGGCGTCGCCCACACCGTTCCGGTCGCTATCCCTCTGGTCGGGGTTCGCCGTATCGGGACAGTTGTCAAACACATCGGGGATGCCGTCCTTGTCCTTGTCTGGCAGCGGCGCGCCCACGAAGCTGCCCGCCTGGATGAAGACGTTGGAGTCGTAGATGCGGTCGCTGGCGTCGGCGATGGCCAGCTTGACATGGTTCTTCACCCCGGGGTTCACGTTGGCCTCGCACCCCAGCACCTTGGTGATGCCATCCATCTCCGTGTTTCGCAGCGGAGACGGAGCGATGGGCGCATTGAAGGGGTCATTGTTGATGTACCAGACAGGGTTGCTGGCCGGCGTACCGTTCATGGGGTTGCCAGCGTTCACCTTGTTGATGGACACCGGCGCGCCTCCCGGCAGGACGGCGCAGTTCACCCCGTTCACCCAGAAGGCGAAGACATCGTTGAATATCGTGCCCACCCACTCGTTGTACTCGTCCGAGCCAAAGGAGTAGAGGAAAGACACCTTGGACGTGGCTGGCGTGATGTCAAACTCCAGCACCGTGGCATCCAGGGTTGGGAACCCGCTCAGCGTATCAAGCTGCGCGTCCCCTGGCGTGCCGTTCTGCTGGGAAACACTGGGCGTATCGTTCGGCCCAATGGCATTGGCAATGTTGCCGGAGCTCAGCATGATCCCCGCCTCCGGCCCCACGACGCCGGTGCCGTGGCTGAACAGGCCGGCGGAGCTATTGATACCCGTGTAGCTCACGCCGGACACAGGGATACCACCACCGATCAGCGCGTTGACCAGGTCTGTGGGCGTGATGCCCGTGGAGAGGTCCTGGGTGGCCAGGAAGCCATGGCTCTCCCCCTGGACCTTCCCATCGCCCGAGGCGCCCGCGCGCTCCGGAGCACTGCCTGGGGATGACGTGGGAGTGGCCGGCCTGGGCGCCTTGCTGGGCAAAGTAATCAGCTTGGGCACATCCAGGGAGTCGTTCCACTCAATGGTCGCCTCCACCACCTCCGGATCAACCCTGCCGAGGGTTACGACCTCTATGACAATGGTCTGCTTGGCAAACACCACGCCGTCCGCCAGGAACAACACATAGCATGTGTATATGCCCGCCTTGGTCCCAGGCGGCACCTTGATGGTCTCCTGCGTGTGCACGGTGGCGCCCGCGGAGCTGGTTATGGACGACGGGTTGAGGCTTACCACCAGCGGGTCGCAGCCTACGACCTGCGTCGTCACAACCACCGGCGTCGG
>JACQUH010000019.1 GCA_016210375.1 Chloroflexota bacterium | reverse complement strand
GCGCTCGGCGACCCTCACGACCTGGAGATAGGCTGCACCATAGTCCGGGAAGGGAACCAGGTCTTCGAGGGCTCCACGTCGTCGTCACGCATGGCCCGCCGGTGCGCGGACCTGGCTGACTGGCTCCAGCGGCACGACGTGGTGCCGGATATGACCGCGGTGCTGACCGGAACGGGCATAGTGCCGCCCCCCGACTTCACCCTCAAGGAGGGCGACATGGTCACCATCTCCGTGCGGGGTATCGGAGTCCTCGAGAACGACGTGATTGTGGTGTAGGGGTCAGTGCCTCAGGCGTGGCTCAGGCCGCCGTCGAGGTAGATGGTCTCGCCCGTCATGTAGCTGGAGGCGTCCGAGGCCAGGTACACTGCCAGCGGCCCGATCTCCATAGGCACGCCCGTGCGGCCTACCGGAATGAACTGGTTGCGCGGCGCGCGGGTGGAGCTGGCGTCCGGCTCCCGGGTTGTCACGAAGCCGGGCACAATACAGCCAACGATGACGCCGTAGCGGGAGAGGCTGGTAGCCAGCACCCGCGTGAGGTTGATGATCCCGCCCTTGGCGGCGCCGTACATGTAGTTGTCGGTGCCGCCGCGAAACCCCAGGCCCGATGCTACGTTGATGATCCTACCGCTCCTCCGGTCAACCATGTCCCGGGCCACTGCCCGGGCACAGTAGAAGGCGCTGGATAGGTTCACCTCAATCCCCACCCGCCACTCGTCGTCGGTGATCTCCCAAATGGGCTTGGGCCGCTGGTCCCGCACGATGCCCGCGTTGTTGATGAGCACGTCAACCTTGCCAAAGGCTTCTCTGGCCTGTTGCACCATGCGGTCCACCTGGGCCGTATCCGTCACGTCCGTGGGGATCGCCAGGGCCCGGCGGCCGAGGGCGCGCACCTCCGCTGCTGTCTGCTCTATCAGGCTTTGTCGCCTCGCCGCCACGACGACGTCCGCCCCTGCCCTGGCCAGGGCCAGGGACATGGCCTTCCCCAGGCCGGTGCCGCCGCCCGTCACCAGCACCGCTTTGCCTTCCATGCTCAGCGTCTGAAGCATCTCTCCTCCTATGCTTGCAGGGTCACTTCCCCTGCGGTGAGGGTTACCAGACTGCCATCTGCCCGTCGCAGTACCAGGTTGCCATCGCCGTCCACTCCTTGGGCCATCCCCTCCTCCACCTGGTCCCCGAACTGCACACGTACCCCTCGGCCCAGGGTTTCCAGCGACGTCCCCCACTCCTGCCAGGCGTCCCCCCACCCCTTCAGCTCATGATAGATAGCGCCAAGCTCTTCCAGCACGGCTTGGAGCACAGCTTCCCGGGATACAGGCAGCCCGAGCTCTTTAGCCAGGCATGTGGCGTCGTACCCCTCCGACAGCCGCCCCGAAGGGTCGGCGTTCACGTTGATGCCAATGCCCAGGATGGCGTGTCGTACCTGGCCGTCCAGAACAGCGGTCTCAACCAGGATCCCAGACACCTTGCCGCCGCCCAGTCGCACATCGTTGGGCCATTTCAGGGACGGCTCCAGCCCCGTCACCCGGCGCACGGCGCGCATCACGGCGACGGAAGCTGCAATGCTCAGCCGTGCACTGGCCCAGTGTCCGGGGAACAGCACCACGGAAAAGGATAGGTTTTCTCCCGGCGCAGAGACCCATGCCCGGCCAAAGCGCCCCCGGCCCGCCGTCTGCTCCTCCGCTACCACCACGAGGCCCTCCTCGGCGCCGCGAAGCAGCGCCTCCTGTCGGGCCACATCCATAGTTGAGGTGACCTCGCGCAAGTAGAGGATGCGGTGGCCTAGGGGGGCCGTGGCCAGGGACGACCGTACCCTCTCAACGTCCAGCGGCGTGTATGGCACTGTCCCCTCCTCGCCCAGCTAGGCCGATAATAGCATAGGAGCTTGGAGTGTCAAGGAAACAAGCCAAACAGTTCTGTTTGCTTTAGGGTGGTATTCAATCCCCCCGACTGAAGTCGGGGGTTGGGTGAACTCGGAACCAGGCACTGACGGTCATTGACTCATTATGATGCCAATGAGACCCAACCTCTCCCCCTGTGGTCCCTCTCTCCTCCCAGGAGAGGGGGACGATATTCTGAAGTATTGGTGTGATGCGGCAGAGCCGCATCACACCAATACAAACCTATCTTTTCCCCCTTCCCCTGGGGGAAGGAGGAGCCAGAGGGGGTTAGGCAGGAACCTAATTGGCAGGGTATTCTGTCAAAGACCTTTAGGCCGGGGGACTGTACCACCACCGAAAAACAAACGGAACCAGCTAAACCAGTGGAGCGGCAGCATACTCCTGTCGCCTTGTCACCCAGTCCCCCTCCTCAGGGCGAGGTACGTTTTGCATGAAGGAAGAGCGGAAGAGGGATCCCAGGTGCTTCCATCTTTCCCCGCCAACCTCTACAATAGCGCTGCCTGGTGGCCCGGACGCCGCCCGGACGGAGGGATCTGGAATGCAAAGATTCCTTGTGCCTCTAGACGGCTCTGAGCTTGCAGAGCAGGCTCTGCCCCGAGCCAAAGACCTGGCTACCCGTCTCTCCGGTACCCTCTTCCTGGTGCGGGTGGTCACGATCTCTCGGCACTTGGCCGCCTCCGGCATGACCGGCCCAGGAGGCCCAGAGACCATCCCTGCGCTGGATATTCAGGCCATGAACCAGGCCATTGATCTCCAGACCCGTGAGGCCAGGGAGTACCTGGCCCAGCAGTCCGAAAAGCTCCAACAGGAGGGACTCAGGGTGGAGTGGGAGGTGCGCCAGGGCTTCCCCGCCGAAGAAATAATCCACTGCGCCAAGGCCCACAACGTTGATGTAATCGTCATCACTACCCACGGACGCTCCGGGCTGGGCCGGCTGGTTTTCGGCAGTGTCTTTGACCGGGTGATGCGCGAGGCCGGCATCCCCATCCTGGTCATCAGTCCTCCCAGGCGGGAAAGCGCAGCCTCCAGGGATAGAGCAGGCGCCTAGCTCTTTTTCTGGGGCGCGCCCCGTGGGTCCGCGGACAAGATCTTCAAGCGGGTCCACTGCGAGGAGTTCAACCAGCCCATCAGGGTATAGACATTCATTCATGACTTGTAAGAGGGGGCAGCCAAGGCTGTCCCCTCTTACGTTCCCAGAGGAGGGGCAACTCAACCAGGGATACCTCAAGCATTCCCTGCAGCTCCTTTTCGTCCCTTTACAAGAGAGAAAACCTACGGGAACATGGAATGGTACCCTCGCTAACAAGACGGCGCTCCACACCGAATGCGGCGCCCTCCACTATTCTCTCGCGCATCAAAGGAAACGCCCATGACCAAGTGGCGGAAGTCTGTCCTCCTAGTCGCCAGTGCCCTGGCCGTGTTTTTGTTTGCCGCGTGCGCTTCGTCCCAAGCTCCCGCTCTCTCCCCACCAGAAACGCTCACTCCAACCGCAACCCCGACCGTTCAGGAAGGGACGACGCCTGCTCCGAATGCAACGCCAACCAACACGCGGGTCGCCACGGCAAGGACGCCTACCGCCACGGCAACACAGTCAGTCACGCTGCCGACGGCTTCCAGCCGGCCTGTCCTGGACCCTCAACGCCTTGCTGTGATGGACAAGAACGCCCTCAACGTGCCGGACTCCGCTGAACAGTATGCCATTGACCTCGCTTCCTACCTCACCGCACCGGCCCAGAATGACCTGGAGAAGACGCTGGCTATCTATCGCTGGATCACGGAAAATATAGCCTACGATTTCCCCAGCTACCTCTCTGGTAAGTATCCTGATCAGAGCGCAGACGCAGCTCTGAAGCGACGAACAGGTGTATGCGCCGGCTACGCAAATCTCTTCCAAACCTTAGGGAAATACGCTGGACTAGGGGTCGTAGTGGTTGAAGGATGGTCAAAAGGATACGGATACGTAAACAACCAACTGGACGACAGGCCCAACCATGCTTGGAACGCTGTGCTCATTGATGGCAAATGGTATCTTGTGGACTCCACGTGGGGGTCTGGTTTTATCAGCCAAGAGAAGCAATTTGTTCGTCAGTTTAATGACTACTATTTCCTGGCGCCGCCTCAGCAACTCATACTTGACCACTACCCAAAGCAAACCAGTTGGCAGCTACTGGACGCGCCTATTACCAAGCAGGCGTTTCTTGCTGCGCCCCGGGTGTGGCCCGAGTTCTTTGAAAATGGCATCGGGCTGGTCAGCCATCGCGAGGCGTTCATCAAAGCCGATAAGCAGGTGGAGGTAACCCTGTCCACGCCCCAGGATACGCTGCTGACGGCTTCGCTCCGCAAAGGGGACCTCAAACTCCCTGACCTGTTCACCTTCGTCCAGCGGAAAGGGGACGGGTATAGCATTAGGGCCGCATTCCAGCAGCCTGGCCAGTACACCTTGACCATTTTCTCCAGGAAGGTGTTTGAATCAGGCGCCTTCCACGGCACCCTGGAATATACGGTGGACGTCGCGCAAGGGGACCCGGCCAGTCCCGGGTTCCCCATGGTGTGGGACTCGTTCTTTGAGGACCAGATAGGGCTGGTCAGCCACCCGGGCGGGATCATCAGGACGGCTGGCGACCTCACGGTTACCCTTTCTGCTCCCCAGGACGTGCTCATGCTGGCCCAGGTCAGCCGGCAGGAGCAGGACTTGCCCGACACTGCTACCTTTGTGCAACGCGTGAACGGCAGCTATGAGGTGCGCGCCGCCTTCCCCGGGGACGGCGAGTTTGAGCTTACGGTCTACACCAAGCGGGCCGGCCAGGAAGGGCAATACCACAGCAGCCTGCGCTACCTCGTTGAGGTGACAGGGGCCGCGACCAGTAGCAAGGGCTTCCCCTCCACGTACCATGCCTTCACCACCAACAACGTCGTGCTATACGCCCCATTCAGCGGCGTCCTCCCGCTGGGCAGCACCCAGACCTTCCGCTTGGCCGTGCCTGGCGTGGAGAAGGTAGCGGTGGTCATGGGCGACGACTGGCGGTACCTTGACCTGAAGGACGGCGTTTTCCAGGGGGACGTGAAGATCAGCGGCGCAGACGTGGGCGTATATGCCCGGTTCCCCGGAAGCACCCAGTTCAGTGGTCTTCTTACCTACACCACTGTATAAGAAAACAAGAGGGGCGCGGCGGATAGGATCATCAGCCGCCGCCTGCTAGGCGTTCTTCTGCGCGGGCTGTCACCGGTCCAGCGCCTCACCCTACTTGGGGACTATCTCATACTTGACTGCCCAGTCCGGGTTGCGGTTGATGGCTTGGAGCATCGCCACAATCTGTTCCCGGGCCCAGTGGACGCCTTCAAAGTTGGACGAGTGCAGACACACACGGCACCCCCCAGCGAATCCCTCAATATCGGCCCCTGCGAGGGTCGCCCCCTTCAGCCGGATCCTGTGAAGGTTTGCCCCCTTGAGGTTGACTCCTCGCAGGTCGGTGTCTTCCGCGTTTGTATTCGTGAGCATCGCCTCGCTCAGGTCAGCGCCTTGAAGATTCGCTCCGCTGAGGTTGATCCGTCCCAGGTCGGCTTTTTCCAGCCTCGCTCCCGAGAGGTTGACCCCGCTCAGGTCCAGGTTAGCGCCCAGGGACGGGTCCGCCAACCTCCTCTTGTTGAACTCGGTCACGTCCCCCAGGAGCAACCTTACGACTTCAGCCTTGTCCATCCTGTTTCCTCCTTACGGTATTGGCACCTCGCCGAGTTTTCTACATAGTGATGTCTCAGTTGAGACGGGGGAAACATCGTGTTCTCGTTCTGAGGGAGTACCGACTCACCGGGACGACCGGAAGAATCCCTTACCAGGAGAGATTCTTCACGATGTCCCGAAGTTTCAGGACTCGTTCAGGATGACAAGATTGGCGGTCCACGCGTCAAGCGCTACATCGCCTTCTACATTGGCCCTTCTGTCCACAAGCGACCAACTTGGCTGCGGCGATTGTTACTTCCCCTTTTCCACGCTCTTCTTCACACCTCCACCGCCACCTTTGCGGACTCCTCCTGGGGAATCTCTTCGCCGTCCTCTTGCATGGCTTCAATGTGCAACTCTATGGCCTCCTTGACGTTGGCCAGGGCTTCTTCCCTCGTGTCCCCCTGGGAGACACAACCAGGCAGGGCAGGCACTTCCACCCAGTAGCCACCCACCTCAGGGTCCAGGTGCAAGACCACGGTGTATTCCAAGATCCTTGTACCCACGGATCACCTCAGCGCTTCCAAGAACTGTTCGGGGGTGATGCCCGCCTTCTTCAACTCGTACAGAAGTAACCCAATCCTTAGCTCGCGGTGAACTGGGATTGTCAAACGCGGGCTATTCGCCTTTGTCAGGTTAACATGGCTGCCCTTGCCTTTTCTACGCTGGTAGCCTAATCGCTCAAAAGCGCGGATCGCCTGTTCTCCGCTTATGCCGCGTAGCTGACGGCCTTCGTCTGGCAACCCATCACTCCTTGATAGTCTACCGCTTTGGCAAAGAAGCGCACACCCTCCTACTTCCCTTCCTCCACCCCCACGCTCTCCGCGACGACCTCCAGCAGGTCCTTGACCTGCTTGGTCTCGCCCATGCCCTTGGAGGCGATGCCCTCCTGGAACATCTGCTGACAGAAGGGGCACGAGACGCCCAGGGTGTCGCCCCTGGTCTCCAGGAACTGCTCGGTGCGCATGTGGCTGATGCGCCGCCCGCCGCTATCCTCCATCCACATGTGGCCGCCGCCGGCGCCGCAGCAGAAGCCATGCTCCCGGCGCTGGTCCATCTCGTGGAGGGTCAGGCCGGGGATGGCCTTTGCGATGCTGCGGGGGGCGTCAAAGACCCGATTGTGGCGTCCCAGGTAGCAGGAGTCGTGGTACGTCATCTCCATCTTGATCGTCTTCACGGGTTTCAGGCGTCCCTCTCGCAGGAGCTGGTCCACAAACTCCGTGTAGTGCACCACTTCCACGTCGCTACCCAGCTGCGGGTACTCGTTCTTCATGGAATTGAAGCAGTGAGGGCAGAGAGTGATGACCTTCTTGACCTTGTAGCTCTGGAAGGTTTGAATGTTCTGCTGGGCCATCATCTGGAAGAGGAGCTCGTTGCCCAGCCGGCGGGCAGGGTCGCCGGAGCAGGTCTCCTCATTGCCCAGGACGCCAAACTTGATGCCTGCGGCCTTCAACAGCGAGGCCATGGCCCGGGGCACTCGCTGGTTCTGCGGGTTCAGCGCCGGGGTGCAGCCCACCCAGAGCAGCACCTCCACGTCGGCGTCCTCGGCCAGCGTCTTCACACCCGTGCCCTCCATCCAGTCTGTGCGCGTGGACTGGGTGCCGCGCCACGGGTGGCCGCGCCGCTCCATATTCTCCAGCACGCCCTGGGCCCCCTCGGGCATCTGGGCTGCCTCCATGACCAGGTTGCGGCGCATATCCACGATGCTGTCAATGTGCTCAATATAGACAGGACATGCCTCCATGCAGGCGCGGCAGGTCACGCAGTCCCATAAGGGCGTCACGCCAACGAAGTCGGCGATCATGGCCCTATCCGGCGGCGCTTCCTGGCCAGCGGCCCTGGCGGCCAGGAGTTGGGGGCCGCGATACGAGGAGTAGGCGCGCAGGTCCTGGATGAGCTTGCGGGGGGAGAGCTCCTTGCCGCTGAGGTAGGCGGGACAGCTCTCCTGGCAGCGCCCGCAGTTGGTGCAGGCGTCAAAGTCCAGGAGCTGCTTCCAGGTGAAGTCGGGCAGGTCCGAGGCGCCGAACCGCTCCAGCTTCTCCAGGTCGCCCATAGGACGCAAAGCGCCCAGGGGCCTGTCGGACCGCAGGACGATGTTGGCCGGGCTGAGGAAGATGTGGCTGATCTTGCTGAACCTGGACGCCAGATAGACCAGCACAGCGGCGAAGGTGGCGACGTGGGTCCACCAGAAGGCGGCATGAATGACGCCGATGGAGTCCCGGTCCATGCCGGCGAAGGGACGGGAGAAGAGCCAGCCGATGGGGGCCGCCCACTGGGCGAAGCCCATGCTGCCTTCGGCGATGGTCCCGGCGACGCGCAGGCCCTCCACCATGAAGCCAGTCAGGGCCAGGATGGCCAGAACGCCCAGAAAGACCGTGTCGTCGGCGAAGGTGTTCAGTCGCCTGGGCCTCTGGATGTAACGCCGGAGGGCTGCCATGGCCAGCCCAAGGAGCACAAAGCCGCCACCAAGGACGTCCCAGATGAAGTCCTCTTGCACGCGGAACCGAACAGTAGGCAGGTTGAAGGAGATGTACTTGTGGCTCCAGAACTCCCAGCCGCTGATGGTGGTGGCGATGAGGAGCACCGTCATGCCCCAGAACAGGAAGAAGTGCATGAGGCCGGGGTACACCTCCCGCTTGACGAAGCGCCGGTGGGCAAAGAGGTCGCGCCCCAGCAGGCCGATGGCCCGCCGCAGGCGCGGCCCCCAGGGGCCCAGGTCCGGCATCGGCTTGCCCAGCCGCCAGATGCGGTACCGCTGGTAGAGGGCGAGGCCAATGCCCAGGGGGAGGAGGAGAAAGAAGACGTAGGCGGCGACGCCAAAGAAGGGGTAGCCGATGTTCCAGAAGTCCTCCCGGCCCGGCATATCGGGGGCTTTGGCCAGGAGGCTGGCGGCGAGACTCAGTACCGAAGTGGTAGCAGGCATGGGCACACTCCTCCTCCGGAGGGTAGCTTCCGACGGGCCAATGGCGGCGCTAGTGTACCAAGGCAGGGCATGGGAGTAAATGCATGGGGGCGGTTTCGCCGTGCTAGAATGAGGGGCGCCAGCTTTGAGAGGACCCGTCATGGAGCAGACGAAGGGGACGCAACGGGCGGCCCGCATGAGCGATGCTGCCGTGGCCGCAAAGACGGGCAAGACGTGGCCCGAGTGGTTCGCCGCCCTGAACGCCGCCGGTGCAGACAAGATGACGCACCAGGAGATAGTCGCGTACCTGGTGCGGGAGCACGGCGTCGGCCCCTGGTGGCAGCAGATGGTGGCCAACACCTACGAGAGGGAGATCGGCCGCCGAGCGCTGCACCAGATGGCGGCGGGGTTCCAGGTGAGCGTGAGCAAGACCTTCGCCGCCACGGTGGACGCCCTGTTCAACGCCTGGCAGGACGAAGCCCTGCGCCGCCGCTGGCTGCCGGAGGCGGCCTTCACGGTGACCAGGGCCACGCCGGGGGTGTCCCTGCGCATCGCCTGGCCCGACGGCACGCGGGTGGAGGTGCTGCTGTACGCCCGGGGCGAGGGCAGGGCGCAGATGACGGTGCAGCAGAGCAAGCTGCCGTCGTTGGAGGCGGCGGAGCGGGCGCAGGCGGGTTGGAGGGAGGCGGTGGAACGCTTACAGAGCGTGGTGTAAACTGGGCCAACGAAGGAAGTATTGAAGGTGGGCTATGGGAATCAAATATGACAGGTCGCAGCTTAGGGTCCGTAAACTGGCCCAGGAAGACCTTACCAAAGGTCTCGCTGAGTTTGAGGCCAAGTATGGCATGGACTCTCAAACCTTCTATACAAGATACAACAAGGGTGAGATGGGTGACGCCCCGGAATTTATTCGCTGGGCGTTCTACTGGGAGGCTGCCAGCTTGGGCAAACCAAAGAAGACGGTGGTCAAGTCTTGACGCCCACCGCGGAGTTTAGAGACTACTTTGATGGAGTCTTGGATGTGCTGACGGGCTTGACAGCCCCGGTCAGGTTTTCTAGAGGGCCGACCTTGGAGCAACTCGGCGCAACCCTCGGGCTGCTGGAAGGCCAGCTTGAGTACTCGGGGGGGCAAAGGCTCAGCGTTACTCTGTCGGTGGACAATTCAAGCGGCAGCCAATTGTGGCGTCGCTACAGCTTCCACTTGCAAGACCAAAGTGGTTCCTGTGTGTTTCGCTACGATAATGCGGGGCACCATCCGGCTTTGGCGCACGCTCCTCACCACAAACACGTTGGCCCCGAGGAAAGGCCAGAGCCAGCATTGCAACCTACCGTACACCAGCTTGCGCTGGAGGTCGCGGAGCACTTGGGACGCCGGTGAAGGCAACGGCAAGGCCCAGATGACGGTGCAGCAGAGCAAGCTGCCGTCGTCGGAGGCGGCGGAGCGGGCGCAGGCGTTCTGGAGGGAGGCGATGGGGAGGCTGAGCATCGAACAGGCTCCACGTGTAATGCCCAAGTAATACGTGGAATAATCCACGTCCTACCTATTGACACGTCTCCACAATGCGCGTACCATATGGGTTGCGACGTGCACAACTTTGGCGCGCCGACTAAGTTCACAGGAGGCTTGTTATGGTACAGAGCGTGGATGGAAGCCCATTCATAACCCTACATCACGTGCGACCCGTGTGGCAGAACGGTACGATTCGGAAATTCGTGACAACGGTGTCGGTTGGACGGTTGGGTGATCTCCTCGAACAGGAGCTGATTTGGGTGGATTACGACTACCAGCGAGGAATCAAGATAACCTGGGATAGCGAAGGGAACGAGAAAAAGCGTGAGCCAAACGTTGACTGGGGTAGAGTGGATGAGATTACCCAGGCACTACTCAACGGCACCCTTTTCGGAGGCTCTCTTACCTGGAACCTAAGAGAGTCTGAAGTGAAGTTCGAGTACGACGAAACTCATGAAGAACTCCGTATATTGGGTGGCAGGCCCACGATACCAGATTCCAATCACAGGCACCAGGCTATTCTGAAGGCCTGCAAATTGGTGGAGGTTACGGGGATGAGCTTCGACCTTAACTACGAATTCCCTCTGCTCGTTGAGGTGTTGCCGTTGGACGGCGAGCGTAACCTCTTCAAAGAGTACAACCAGTTGGGCCGACCAGCCAACCCAACGCGCTCTAAATGGATTGACCAAGCTGACCTGCACAACAAGCTCGCTTCGCGAGTAATGGAAGACTCGGGGCTTCGTGGTCACGTAGAAGTGGTGCGCAATACTATCTCCACCAACTCTCCCATGGTCGTGACTTTCAACACCTTGGCCAAAGGGGTCTCCGAGGCTTTCCCAGACCTGGACGAAATGAATTTTCAAGCATACCGGAAGTTCCTGTGCGAGTTCGTTGACTATCTTGCAAAGGTTCGCCCTGAAACAGGATATCTTCCGTTGTCGCGGCGCAAAGGGGTACGGGAGTCGTCTATCGGGGACAGCGGGTTGGTTTTCGGCGCCTATTTTCGCCTTGCCGGAAATCTCTTCATTGCTAAGGATTGGCAATCCCGTCTGGCTAGGCTAGCCGACAAATACTCGTGCACCGACCCCGCCGATGGGGGAATCTGGAAGGGCGACCTAATGGGTCGTTCAAACCCACTTTGGCGTGACACTGTGCTCAGATTGAACCCCAAATCAGGGAACAGGCAGATCGCCAATCGAACCGAAACGAGGGCTTTCGTCTACGACAAGCTGAAAAGCATGGTTGGCGTTTGACCAGGCCGAAACTCTAGGTGGTCACGATTTGCCCTTAACCCCGTCTAGGACACCTCACCGTGTCCTAGACGGGGTTGGCCCCTGTTAGAATACCGCTCTCGCCCAGCAATCCTTCTACCGGTACAAGGCGCTGGTTTAACGGATCAACGGCAAGGCCAAGCCTCTATGGGCGCGCTGCCCCGTATTGGAATGGCGGCAGGGAGGAACGAGCTGTGCAACACACCCGTCAGGTCACAGCCCTAATCGAACGGGAAGACAACTGGTATATTGCCCTCTGTCCTGAACTGGACATCGCCAGCCAGGGAAAGGCGGTGGAGGAGGAGCGCTCCAACTTGCAGGACGCAGTAGAGCTGTTCTTTCAGGAAGCGACCCCAACGGAGATACGGGAACGCTTTCATACAGAAGTCTACGTGACCCACCTAGAGATAGCAGTTGGGTCGGCTTAGGACTCTGCCAGCTTTAGGTCTGCCTGGATAGGCAGGTCCGGCAACTCGCCGCGGGAAAGGCGAGCGGCAAAGAAAAGGATCTCCAGGTTTTCCACTTCACCGGTTGTAGGATTCAAGCGGGCAATTACCTCATCGCTGAGCTCTTCAGATTCTTGCTCTGGGTAGGGCGGGCATTTGCTGATGTAGAGAATGTCGCCGACCTTGTCGTAGTGAAGCCTGAGCTTTGCTTCCATAGCGGTTACTCCCTGGCTAATCTTCTGGCGATGTACGCTGTGACAATCCAGTGGCGTGGTGGGGTTGCCGGGTCGGTGACCACGACAACGACGATGTGCTTGCCACCTCGGACTCCATTATACCAGCGTGAGAACAGAAGAGCGCCGTTGCCCCTCACTTGGTCGGGATTTGCAAGGGTTCCGGCCAGAAGAGACCGGAACTCAGGCAGCAAATCAGGATGATGCCGCGTGATGTGGTGTTCCCGCTCCTGGGTGAGTTCTACATCGGCGCCCAAGTAGGGGCAACGGAAACGGCCAATGGGAAGCATACTACCCCATCCCCCTCCTCACCGTGTCCCCGATGTACGCCGGCCCAGGGATGATCGTCGCGCCGGCCTCCCGCAGGGCGGCGATCTTGGAGGAGGCCAGGGCCGCCGTGCCCGTGATGATGGCCCCGGCGTGGCCCATGCGCTTGCCCGGCGGCGCGCTCTGGCCCGCCACCAGGGCGTACAACGGCTTCTTGAAACCGCCCGCCCTGATGAACTCCGCCGCCTGCTGCTCCTTGATCCCGCCGATCTCGCCGATGAGCACCACGGCGTCGGTCTGGGGGTCGTCCTGGAAGAGCGCCAGGGCCTCCACGAAGTTGGTGCCCACCAGGGGGTCGCCGCCGATGCCCACGCAGGTGGACTGCCCGATGCCCGCTTGGGTGAGCTGGTAGACGGCCTCATAGGTCAGCGTGCCGCTGCGGGAGGCGACGCCCACCCGGCCGGGCAGGTGGATCTCTGAGGGCATAATGCCTACGCGGCATCGCTGCCCGGGGGAGATGACGCCAGGGCAATTGGGGCCTATGAGGGTCACGTCGTTCTCTCGCAAGTAGTGCAGGACCTTGACCATGTCCAGGGCGGGGACGCCCTCGGTGATGCAGACGATGAGCTTGACGCCGACGTCTGCGGCCTCAAGGACCGCATCGGCGGCGTTGGGGGCAGGCACGAAGATGACCGAGGCGTTGGCCCGGGTCTTTGCGACGGCCTCCTCCACCTCGTCGTAGACGGGTACCACCCCCTGGAAGGTCTGGCCCCCGCGCCCGGGCGTGGCCCCGGCGACGACGTTCGTGCCGTAGGCCAGCATCTGGGCAGTGTGGAACTGCCCCTGGTTGCCGGTGAGGCCCTGCACCAGCAGGCGGGTGTCTTTGTTGACAAGGATGCTCATAGACTCTTTCTCATCTCTCTTCCCCAAGGGGTAAGGGAGAGCTTAGCAACACCACACTACGTCTGGTCTATAGGTAGGGACTCTGATTTCTTATTGCGACAGTCTCTGCTTGGGAAGCAGAGGGTCGGGGGGCACAAAACCTACACCCTCTACTTAATAAGTAGATGCTCTAGCCCACCAATCCTAGGGCATCTACTTTGTAGGTAAGGGTTTTGGAGGGCCTAAAGGGGCATAAGCGGGACAATACTTTGGGGCGAGCAGGAGCTAGGTTGAGGACGATCATGGCTGAGTAAGTCGCACCTGCAATGTCCTGAGAATGTCTTTGACCTTCGCTTTGGATCTGTGTGGCTTCTCCATCTCAGCCAGGGCATCCTCTACAGCGGTCAACACTGTCTGCTTCAGATCCCATAACGTCCGGCTAAGTTCATCACGTTCCCGACGTGCCTGAATCATCCCCCAGGGCGGCCCTCCTTGACCATACATCTTAGCCTCCTGTGCAATAGAGATACCGTTCGGCAGAAAGAGACAAGCTGTGCTGTATGGCGAGCTTGGTCAAAAATAACCGGCACACGCTTACGTCACGTCTCCTGAAGCGCTTGGATAGCCTCCAGGAGGGTGTCGGCGAAGCGGACGCGCAGGCCGGAGGCGCGGAAGATGGCTTTGCCCTCGTCCAGGTTGGTGCCCAGGAGCCGCACCACCAGGGGGATGCCCTGTCGCTCGGGGGTGAAGGCCTGGAGGATGCCGCGGGCGATGTCGTCACAGCGGGCGATGCCGCCGAAGACGTTGACGAGCACGCGCCTGACCGAAGGGTCGTCCAGGAGGATGCTCATTGCCGTTGCGACCCGCTCGGCATCGCCTGCGCCGCCCACGTCCAGGAAGTTGGCTGGCGACAGGCCCGCTGCCTGGATGGCGTCCAGGGTGGCCATGGCCATACCTGCGCCGTTCATCAGGCAGCCCACATCGCCCTCCAGCTTTACGTAGGAGAGACCCGCCTGGCCTGCCTTTGCCTCCAGAGGGTCAAGCTGGCTCCAGTCCCGCAGGGCGGCCAGGTCCTCGTGGCGGAAGAGGGCGTCGTCGTCCACGTTTAGCTTAGCGTCCAGGGCCACGATGCGCCCGTCCCTGGTGATGACCAGGGGGTTAATCTCGGCCAGAGAGCAGTCCTTGGCGATGAAGAGCTCGTACAGGGCCAGCATCTGGGGCGCCAGGGAGCGGGCGATGGAGGCGGGCAGGCCCATGTCTATGGCAAGGCGGCGCCCCTGGTAGGCCTGAAAGCCAACCAGGGGGTCCACGACCTGCCTCAGGATCAGCTCTGGGTGCTCTCGGGCCACGGCCTCAACGTCTATTCCACCAGACTGGCTGGCCATGACCACAACGGACTCCGTACCCCCATCTATGACGATGCCCAGGTACAGCTCGCGCTCCACTTCCAGGGATTCCTCCACGAGGACCCGGTGGATGGGCACGCCCTCTGGCCCTGTCTGGGGCGTCACCAGGCGGCTGCCCAGGAGGGCAGCAGCAGTGCCTTCGGCCTCCTCAGGCGTTGCGGCCTTGCGGATGCCTCCAGCCTTGGCGCGGCCCCCCGCGTACACCTGGGCCTTGACGTAGCACGGCCCACCGAGGCGCTTGGCCACCTGGCGAGCCTCGGCGGGCGTGGCCGCCAGGCCGCCGCGGGGCACCAACATGCCGTACATGGACAGCAGGGCTTTGGACTGGTACTCGTGGAGCTTCATGTCAGGCCAATGGCGGAGGGGATGGGATTCGAACCCATGAACACGTCTGAGGTGTTACCTGTTTTCAAGACAGGCGCCATAGTCCGCTCGGCCACCCCTCCGGAGGTATATGCGGGCATAAGGGCAAGCATGGGGACATGCAGACGGTCGCCTGCGTGTTTCAATGATAGCTGATGCCCAGGATTGGAGCAACCCAGGGCAGGGCTGGTTCCCTTTGCTTGGGAGCCGCGACTAGCATGACCTGGCACTAATGGTCTTTGCCCAATTAGACTGCCAGTGAGGCTGAACCTCTCCCCCTGTGGTCCCCCTCTCCGCAACGGAGAGGGGGACGATGATTTAAGGAATCGGTGTGATGCGACAAAGCCGCATCACACCGATTCAAGTGTATCTTCTCCCCCTTCCCGCATCGGGAAGGGGGAGCCAGAGG
>JACQUH010000208.1 GCA_016210375.1 Chloroflexota bacterium | reverse complement strand
ATCACAAGCAGGTGATACTGGGCCTCCCGTTCAGGAAGGCGGCGCAACAGCCAGTACTCCGTCTCCATCAGCGCCATGAACGGAAGCAGTACCTCGGAGCGCTCCGGGGAGGAGGCCCTGGACGCCTCCAGCACCTTGACCACCTGGTCCGCCCCCTCCTCCTGGAACAGCACACACATGATGGCGGAGGTGTCGAGGACGCGCGCGGCCATCTACGCCCCTTCCCTCTCCTGGGTCCGCTCCCGTTGGCGCGCCGCCTGCCGCTCCTTGAGGAACTCCTTGAAGGAGCCCTTGCCTCTCAGCGCCCCCAGGGACGCCTTCACCGGATCGGCTGGCAGGGGGTAGACCACCACGACGCCATCCTGCAGCTCCCAATGGAGCAGGGACTTGGGGGTGATCCCGAGCGCCTTGCGGACCTCGCTGGGGATCACCGTCTGCCCCTTGACCGATACCTTACTCTGCATGACGCACTCCTACTCTGCCCGTGCACGTAAGACATCATGCCATGTGGCTTACGAGTCGTCCAACGCCTTACCTCCGCGCAGGAACCCGTCCACGTCTCCCCTGGCAGGCTGCGGAAAAGGCGCGCGGTCTTGCGAACCGAGCAGATGTGGACAATAGCGTCTTGCCTGCGGTCTTGCCTCTCCTTCGGCGGCCTGCTAGGGTACCCATTCCGGCGTGTCATCGATGCCGGAGTCCGACGTGAGGCGGGTCTGCGTGGAACCGTTGATTCTCCGACTCACGCCCGTGAAATGCTCGTCTCCAACGGTCGCGGCCCCCTTTGGAAGGTCGCTAGTCGCTTACTCCACCTTGGCACAGATAGCATTCACGACCACTGTGGTGTCGGCCCCGCTCTCGTTGTCAACCTTGACCACCCAGGCATAGCCCGGAACGTTGGAGGTCGAACTCTTCACCCATATGTTGGCCGTGTCGCTCAGCGCGAACCCCCCTCCCAGCACCCTGGTGCCGCTGGGGCATTCCACCTGGTCTTGAGTAATCCTCCCACTGGGTGCGGTGAAGGATTTCTCAGGTCGCAACCATCCCGACACTCCATCTGCGCCCTTGGGCCCCGCGGCGCCTTGCGGGCCGGCTGCACCGGTTGCGCCCGTGGGGCCGGTGTCGCCCTTCGGACCCTGTGGGCCTTGGGCGCCACGATCGCCCTGGGGCCCTTGCAGTCCCGTTGCACCCGTGAGGCCGGTGTCGCCCTTTGGACCCACAGGCCCTTGCGGGCCGGCTGCGCCGGTCGCACCCGTGAGGCCGGTGTCGCCCTTTGGACCCACAGGCCCTTGCGGGCCGGCTGCGCCGGTCGCACCCGTTGGTCCGGTGTCGCCCTTTGGACCCACAGGGCCCTGTGGACCGGCTTCCCCGCTAGGGCCTTGTGGTCCCTGTTCACCCTTCGGTCCTGGAAGTCCGGCAGCAGGCGCCGGCGCGGCGGTACAAGCCGCAAGGAGTCCCGAAAGAAGGAGCGCCACGACACTCAGCCCCAGCCGGATGACAAACACCCGCTTCATTGCCAACCTCCTACTGGGCGCGGCATGGGTCACCGATCTTCAGGGAACAGCCAGAACATCATGGAAAGGAAAGACCAGGCCAGCGTGACCACAGTGACCACTCTGAGGGGTTGTACGGCGTCGGAGCTATAATTGGCCAGCAGCGCGAAAGCCAGGGTAAGAACGATGAACACAAAGAAGCCCGTGTCCGGGAGAGCCTTGGGGCGCGCCGTGACGACGCTCTGCAAGACCGCGGCCAGGTTGAGCCCGCTGCCTAGGCCGAGCAGTACGAGGACCGTATCTCTTGGCAGGACGACGGGTCGCCATACGGCAAGACCGACGCAGAGAGAGCCGAACAGAACCAGGAGCGGGAGCAGCAATACCTTCCTTCCGTCGACACGAGAGGCCCTCCGTCCGCCTCCCAGCTCACTGACGTTGAAGTACTGCACTACGCGATCTGCCACCGTGGTAACTCTTGTTTCCTGACGGCTGTTCGTCTCTGTAGACATTCTCTGCTTCCTTTGCCGCTTGCTCCCTTAAAAACCCATGCTTTCGCGCCATGATGATACTGCGCAATGGAGTGCTGAGTCACCGTGGGCCGCACCTGGCTGCGCTGGCGGCCAGCCCCCGCTACCCTCCGTGCTCTCGACGCCACCGCTCAAACGGGGCGAGGCTGTCCCTGGTTGCCGACGCGTGGATGCGTTGGAGCGCCTGCTCGATATGCCGCATCTGGATTGGAGGGCCAGGATTGGTCGTTAT
>JACQUH010000214.1 GCA_016210375.1 Chloroflexota bacterium | reverse complement strand
TTCTCAATCTCGTCGAAGGGAACCATGCGGCTGTATTTGTCTATCTCGGCCTGCTTGTTGAATACGTCCACGATCCTGTGGATGTCCTGTTCGCGGAGGCGGTTCTTGTTCCCGTCTTTCATGAAACCCCTGGACGCGTCGATCATGAAGATGCCCTTGCGGCTGTCGGCGTTTTCCTTGTCGAGAATGATGATGCAGGCCGGGATGCCCGTCCCATAGAAGAGGTTGGGAGGCAGGCCAATGATTCCTTTGATATAGCCCCTTCGGATCAGGCTCTTGCGTATCTCGGCCTCGGCATTGCCTCGGAACAGGACGCCGTGCGGAAGGATGACGGCGCCCTTGCCTTTGCTCTTCATCGAGCGCACGATGTGCAGGAGGAACGCATAGTCCCCGTTTTTCCTGGGAGGGACACCGTAACCGGTGAAACGCCCATGCGGGTCCGATATGGTGCCGGCCTGGACAGCGAAACCGTTGGTCCACGCCTTGTAGGAGAAAGGCGGATTCGCAACGACAAAGTCGAAGTTCTTCAGTCGGCCATTCTCGTCTAGAGTCTGCGGGCTTGATAGCGTGCTCGTGCCCTTGTATATGACGGCGGTGGCGTTCCGGTGGATGATCATGTTCATCTTTGCCAGCACCGCGGTGGCGACATCCATCTCCTGCCCGTAGATAGACATACCGCTGTCGGACTCGTCGGCCACCTTGAGGAGCAACGACCCGGAGCCGCACGTGGGGTCATAGACAGTCGTGGCTGGCGCCACCTTCGAAGTTATGCCGATGACCTTGGCAATGACCCGGCTGACCTCAGCTGGCGTGTAGAAGTTGCCCTTGCTCTTTCCGCTCTCGGTGGCGAAGTTCCGCATCAGGTATTCGTAGGCGTCACCGAGGATGTCGTCCCCTTCGGCCCGGTTGCTGCTGAAGTCAAGATTAGGGTTCTCGAAGATGGTGATGAGGTTGGAAAGGCGGTCAACCATCTCCTTACCACTGCCAAGTTTGTCCGGGTTGTTGAAGTCCGGCGGCTCCGACAGGTTGTTGGCTTCAAAGATAGGAGCGACGATCTTCTTGTTGATGTCATCGCCGATGGTCGGCTTGCCTTTGAGCGCGACCATATCCTTGAAACTGGCACCAGCAGGCACGGTTATCTGGGCAAAGGTCACATCGGCGTACTTGTCGGAGATGTACTTGATGAACAGCAATACGAGAACGTAGTCCTTGTACTGCGACGCGTCCATGCCGCCGCGAAGTTCATCGCAGCTTTCCCAGATGGAGCTGTACAGTTCGGACTTCTTAATCGCCATTCTCTCGACCCCGCCTGCTGTTTGCTGGCACAGCCTGGCTCGCTTTCATCTCACCCACACAATCACCTGTCTCCGTCGACCGGGAAGTAGATCCGCGCCGGGCCGACGTTCCGATGGTACACATCGCCCTTCTCTTCCAGCACGGCCAGGGCCCCGGCCATGAACTGGCGGTTGATCTCCAGCCGCTCGGCCAGGTCCTTCACTGTAAGGCCCGGCTCCTTCTTCAGAGCGGCCTTGACGTTCTTGGTCAGTGCGGGCTTGACGCCCTTCCTTGTGGTCATCAATGACAATCCTTGTGATAATGCTGTCGGGAGCATTATACTGCTTACACGGGCCCAGGGATAACAGGGTTGACTGCGGGACAGGCTTCTCTCGCGCCCAAGGTCTCCGCCAGAGCCCGACCGGTTCGCTGTCACACCAAGAGTGACCCTCTGTTGCTCCTCCGCTACACTGGATGGCCTCCGGGCCCACAGCACTCTCTCGGGCTAGGGCTGACCGGTTCCTATCAGGTCAGGCCCGAAGGGCCGAGGGACGGCATGTCCGCCGTCGGGATACGCCGGCCGGTCACCGCCGTGGAGGTGCTGCTGGCCCACGCCTTCGGGCGGCCTGCGATGCGTGGCCGCTACGCCCGCAGTTGGAGGCCCGGCTAGGTACCCAGCCGCCTATCTACCAGGTACGGGATGTGGAGCCTTGGTCAAGCGTCCGAATGACTGACTGTAACAACGGGAAGTAGGGGTAAGCGGCGCCAGGGTGTTAGAATTCAGGCATCAGCTATTAGGAGCAGCACTGATGGCCCTGACAGTGAGCGCGGCGTTCAATCAGCTAATCCGTCAGCTCCCTCCGACGGAATCCGAAGTCTCCGACGCCGCGTCCCACCGGCAAAGCATCCAGGATTGCCTAAGGAACAACTTCGGCCTGGATGAATACTTCCGCATCGGCTCGTACGAGAGGACGACCAGCGTGTCCGGGTACAGCGACGTGGACATCATGGCCGTGCTTCCGCAGAGCGTGGCCTATGGCATAACGCCCAATACCTTCATCACCAAGGTCAGGGACGCTCTCCAGAGAAGATTTCCGTACACGCTGATCCGAATCGATCGGCAGGCAGTCGTCCTCCAGTTCAGCCAAGGCAAGAGAGCCGTTGACCTGGTGCCCGCCGTGTATTCCAGCACCCACAATGGCTACAAGACTTACCGTATAGCCAATTCGGGTTCGTGGCTCTACACCTCGCCGCGGGCCCACAACGCATATTTCTCGAACATAGACCACAAGTGCAGCGACACGATGCGGGCGCTTGCCCGCCTGCTCAAGGCATGGAAATACTACAACGCCGCACCGATCCTCTCCTTCCACATGGACATGCTGACGGCATACTGCGCAAGGAACGGCGGTAGCATCTCATACGCCCATGGAACAAAGGTAATGCTGTCCAATCTTCTGAGCCGGAACCTTGCCGCTCTCCAGGACCCGGTTGGAGTGGCGGGTCTCATTCCGGCTTGCAGCAGCGAAACCAACAAGCAGACAGCGTTGGGCAAACTGCGGTCGGCTGTGGACCATGCCGATCGTGCACGCGCTGCGGAGCAAAGGGGAGACATCAAGGAAGCGTTCAGTCAGTGGGACATGGTATTCGCCTACAGGTTTCCGGCCTATGGATAGTATGAGCATCTCCCATCGGCAGAACGGCGACTGGCTGATCACTCTGCTGGCGGCCCAGAGGCAGCTATACTCCGAAGCGAAGCGCTGGAGGATGGTCCGCCAGTGGTCCGCGGTCAGCGTTGCCGTAGCTGGTATTGCCATAGGCACGGCCTGGCCGCAGGCCCTCAGCGTGGTCGGACCGATAGGCGCATTGTTGGCTGTGGCAGAGCGGGTCCTTGCTATGATGGAAAACTCCTGCGTCAGCAGGGCCGCCAACATCCAGGAGCAGTTCGACTCCGACGTACTTCAGATACCCTGGAACAGAATCGTAGCCGGGAAGAAGCTCGAACCCGAGGCGGTCAACGAAGCTCGGAGTAGGTTCAAGGGCGACACACGAATCCTATATGACTGGTATACGTCAACCGGCAGTTTGCCACGGCCCATAGACGTTCTTGTGTGCCAGAGAACAAACCTCGTCTGGGATTCCAGACTGAGGAAAGCCTACGCCGGCCTCCTCATCGCCTTCTTGGTGGCCCTGGTCTTGTCGGTCTTCATCATCGGCATGGTAAGGGGTCTCACCATATGGCAGTTCATTCTCATGTACCTGCCATCCATCGCCCCGGTCATCGCCTTGTCCGATGACGTTGTGAAGCACTTCCGTCAAGGCAACCGGCAGCACCAGCTCAAGGCCGACATCGAAGAGATTTGGGAGCGCGGACTGGAGGATCCCTCTCAGGTGAGCATGGCCGATATCAGGACTATCCAGGATTGCGTCTACAGGTCGAGGTGTGAATCTCCGCCCGTGCCGGACTGGTTCTACTGGCGGCGCCGGACCAAGTACGAGAGCGACGCATCTGTAGGCACTCAGCGCCTCGTCGAGGAATTCAATCAAGCACGGCAGCAGGCCTCCCCTCCTTCAGGCGCTCCGTAAATCTGTGTCTGTTGGAGGTGTGCCAGTAATTCCAACTCCAAGAAGAATCCCGATCGAATTGCCTGGGCCGCGCCGAGATTTTCTGCGAGGTCCCTGATCTGCACAATTTGATTTGGCGCCCGATGCGGGAGTAAATTCCGCTCTAGAGCCTGTCCCGTAGAGGTGGTTGCCGTGGTCCCGACTCCCATGATGCGTCGTCCAGTCGGAACGCTCCCTCTGGCTCAGATAGTCCGGCAGCTTCCCGTTACTCAGGCGATAAGTGGCCTGTCTTCAGGAGAAGGATTATGAAGGCGAGAGCGAGTAGTCCTCCCAGCAGCCCAGGCAGCGATGCCAGGAACGCAAGCGGATTCAACCACCAGGGGATGATGACCGCGACAAAGAGGTCTGCCCAGGACTCCACGACCCGGTCTACGGCATCGGGTTGGCTGGACAACATCGCTCCCAAGGCGACAAACATGAACTTCAGGAAGGGAGGGGCCACGGTCGTTATCGTCCACCACTTGAATACTATTGCTGCCCAGTTCATCACCAGCCCCTATAGTCAAAACCGACCTTCCGCTAGCGGTCACGAGGTCGCCAGCGCCATCCTCATCTGTCCGCTCGGAGCACGCTTGATTATCTTCTGCCAAAAGTCATTTCCGCGAGGATGCTTGCTGGCGAAGACGATGTGGTACAGCTTCACCTGCTTGCTGTTGACCATCCAAACCGCATTGTTCGGGTACTGGTATCCAATCTCTCTCAGGCGGCCCTCGTAGTGGTCAAGCAGCACACGCGAAGCCTTCCGAGGGTCTTGCTCCATCGCCTTGAAGAACGGCTCCTTGTACCCGTCACCGCCGAGGAACTTGTCTAGCCGGTCTAGCTGTTTCCTCCAGTTGCGCTTGATGAAGCCGATGGGGAATGTGACCGCGATGTCCATGCGCCTACCCTGGGTCAGAGCGGCTAGGGCATCGAAGTTCATCTCCCAGCCCCAAGCGTCTATGACTGCGAGTTCCAGAGACTCGTTGGCGGGAGGAAGGGCCTTGCGGATGTCCGGCACCACCTCGTTGCAATCATTGGTGAAGTACATCGGCGACGGCGGCGACTCTAGGGCCTCGATGCGGGCGCGAAGGGCAGCGATGCTGTTGGGGTTGATGTCGTTGAACAGGTAGCGCGTGAACCTGTCGCGGATGTCAATAGCCTGAATCGGGGAGCCAGGGAACTCCTCGCCAGTATCCTCGTTGACGCACCGCCCAGGCCCAGCAAAGAGGTCTATTAAGCAGCGATAGCGGCCCTGGTTCTTCATCCCTGTGCTGAAGATGCCGGCCAGCCGGTGGATGTAGTCGTCCTTATCTAGCGACCACTGGCCAGTCAGGAGGGCAATCCTCCCGTCGTTCGCCTTTACGAGTCCCTGCCCGCTCATGCTCTCAGCCCCACCAGAAGATTGGTTTTCGGCATCTCCCGCCAAAGCCGCCCGTCCAGCAGGGCTTCATCATGGCCCCTCTGGTTAGGGTGGCCGCCAAGCTGCTTCAGGAAGAATGGGACATTGCGGGCCTGGCACTGGTCTCGAAGGTCTCGTATCCACTCCACGTCAAGGGGTCGGGCGCGGGGGCCGCTTTCCCCACCAACGATCACCCAGTGAATCCCGTCCAGGTGGCTCCCCAGGTCAATGCGCCTGAGCAGGGGTTCGCAAGAGAGGAACCGAATGGCGGCGGGCACCTGCTTGAGATAGGGAATCCTTCGGTTCGTCCAAAGCTGGTTCTCTACAGAGACACCCATCCACACGTTCGGGGGCCACGACAAGAATGGAGCCAGTTCAGCCAGGCGAATGTGCCTCTTGGTGAGTATCTGGAATGTATGGCGCTCGTTCTCCCGCATCACCTCGAAGACCCTCTGGATGAAGGGCAGCGGCACCTCTTCATGGAAAAGGTCGCTCATGCTATTGACGAATATCCGGCGGGGGGACTTCCAGCGTCCAGGGATGCCGAGCCTTTCAGGATGAATACGGACTGTGGCCTCGCCTGGTAGGTAAGCCCCGCCTCGATGAAAACGCAAGGTCAGGGCCTCGGCGTAGCAGTGGGCGCAGCCTGGACTGACCTTCGTGCATCCCGTTACGGGGTTCCACGTGGCATCTGTCCACTCTATTCCTGAACGGTCGCTCAATTCATTCCCCTCACACCCTGGCCCATCTTCCGCCGCGCTGCCTGCGTGTCATCGGGGTCTTTCCCAGCCTCCTGCTCGCGTTGTATCTTTTCGTCAATGGCTTCCTCTAGCCATTGGCCCAACGTTTTCTTGGCCGTGACCGCGGCGACACGCGCCCGATGCATGGCTTCGGGGTCTATCCGTACTGCTGAGGGGGGCTTGCGACCAGTTGACTTCATAGCGTCAACGGTATAACTTGTCGTACCAGTAGTCAAGACGAGATGAGTTACCGAGGGAGGACGATGCAGCCAGAAGCGCCCCACAACGGCGGACAGTCTTGGCATCCGCTAGATCGGCCTGCGGTACGTTGAGGGGCTGGTGGAGTGGTTCCCCATGCTTGGGGATCTGAGCTACAAGCCTCGGTACAACGTCGCCCCCACCCAGGAAGTGCTGACCTACGGCGCCAGCAGGCTGGGCCCAGGGGAGTACTCGGCGCCTCCTGGCCCCTTTCCCTGCGGAGCTGATGCGGGCCTACCCCGTCTCCTCCCTGGTCAACTCCGTGAAGAACGCCACTCCAGCGTGCATCGCGCCCTCTCCCTCCCCCTTCCGCCAGTAACGCCACCACCCCCTTTACAGTAGTACATGTGTTCTAGTACAATAGAGGGCACCCTTTGGCGCGAGGGTGCCTATGCTGCTTGCCTGTGTTTACCTTGAGCATCTCCCCGTCCTGGTGGAGCTGGAACGATACCCGCAGCTGCGGGGCTGGCCCCTGGTCCTGGTGGAGCCGGGGAGCCGCACCGTCCTGGACGCCTCGCCGCGTGCCACCGGCGTCTCTCCCGGTATGCCCCTCAGCGAGGCCCAGGGCCGGGCGCGTGTTCGAGGGGGTGCTGGACGGGATCAGTCCCTGGCCGCTGACGTGGAGGACGCCGGCCTCGGTCTGGCCTACGTCCGCCTGGACAACCTGTTCCACCTGTTCGGCGGCCTGCCTAGAGTGACCGCGGCCCTCCTCCACGCCGTCCCTGCGTCCCTCTATCCCCGGGTGGGGATTGCACCAGGCAAGTTTCCGGCCCTCGTCGCCGCCACCCAGGCGGCCCCCAGGAAGGTACGCACGGCCCCGGAAGACCTGCAGGCTTTCCTGGCCCCCCAGGCTGTGGAGGTGTTGCCCGTGGACTGGCGGGTAAGGGAGCGCCTGCGCTCCTTGGGCTAAACACGCTGGGCCAGGTCGCCGGGCTCCAGGAAGGCCAGCGTCTCCTCCAGCCGCTCCTCCCGTCGGCGCGGGACGTCGAGGCCGACAAGATGCGGAGGGCCTTCCAGAAGCGGGACAACGAGCAGCTCGTCAAGCGGTGCTGGGAGAAGTTTCAACAGGGAGCGGCGGAGCGCGGGGTGGACCGGGAGACGGCAGCCCGGATCTTCTCCAAGTTCAACGCCGGGTATGGCCCCAGACCTACGAGCGGCTGCGCCATGTCCTGAAGGAGCCCGTGCTGCTGGTGACGGGGACAGTCTCCCGACGCGAAGGGACCATGAACATCGTGGTGCAGGGCGCCCGGGTGGTGCAGGCAGACCAGGCCGTGCCTCGCTCGAAGGCCTGGGGATAGGGTTACGGCGCCCGCCCAATGTCCCCCCAACGGGGACCCGTCAAGTCAGCTACGGCTAGGGCGAGACCCAGGTGGTGCTTCCGGAGTACCATCCTGGGAGTGACCGAGTGCCCACCCAGGTGGTCGGTGAGGGGAGATTGATTGTATAGTCGGGGAACGTGAAGCAGTGCAACAGACCAACCAAGTGCGGAAAGCGTGTAATGCGTCTTATACGAGCAGGAAACGATATATATCTTTTTGATATCCCGCTCCTGGGCAGCGTGTCAAGCATGACTTAGCGATCGTCCGTCGTCCCACAC
>JACQUH010000216.1 GCA_016210375.1 Chloroflexota bacterium | reverse complement strand
TCCCTCTTCCCGTGCGGGAAGAGCCTGTCCTTGAGCGAAGCGAAGGAGGGAGCCAGAGGCGGTTAGGTCGGAACCCAATGGGCAGGTTATTTTGCTAATGACCATCGGGGGGGCGGCGCCAAAACGGCTTTTAAGATAGTTACTTAGTCTCCCACGCCGTTTTGGTGGACGAATGGTGGACGGAGGGTTTCAAGACGCCCCTTCCGCGCTCCATCGCCCTTGCGAAGGCGTCGGCCTGCCTTTTGCCCGCGCATCGTTCTGATTGGCAATGGAGCTCGCTTTCTGATGGTTGGCGCGGTGCTGCTTTCAGTTCAGGGGGAGAGGATTCCCACGCGCAGTTTGCAGCGCTGCGCTCTGGAGCGTCTCCAGTTCCTCCAACGGGATATGACAGTGGATGACATGTTCGGGCATCCTGGGGTCCTGGCGGGCAGGCGGCGGCGTTTCATCGCAGACGCTCCCTATCTTGCGGGGGCACCGCCCAGCGAAGAAGCATCCTTTGAAAGCCTCCCGCTGCGTTGGCACAGCGCCTTCCAGACGGATACGCGTGGGCCGGGCATCAGGGTCTGGCGCGGGGGCCGCCGAAAGCAACGCCTCAGTGTAAGGGTGGCTGGGCGTTCGCAGCACTGACTCCGTCGGGCCATACTCGGCCACGTGGCCGGCATACATGACCAGTATCTGGTCTGACAGGTATCTGACGACGCCCAGGTCATGGGAGATGAAAATGTAGGCGGACCTGGTTTCCTCCTGGTGGCCACGCAGTAGGTTGAGCACCTGGGCCTGCACCGAGACGTCCAGCGCCGAGACGGCCTCGTCGGCGACAATGAGGTCGGCTTTGCCGGCAAAGGTGGCGGCCAGGGCAACGCGCTGCTGCTGGCCTCCGCTAAGCTCGCCGGGCAGCCGGTCCAGGTGAGCCTCCTCCAGGCCCACCGCGCCCAGCAGTTCCAGGGCCCGCTGCCGGGCGGCGTGGCCCCGAAGGCCGCCGAACTTCTTGAGGGGGCGCAGGAGCGCGTGGCTCACCGGGAGCTTGGGGTTAAGGGAGGCAGTAGGGTTCTGGAACACCATGCGGATCGCTGCCCTCTGTTTAGCCGTGCGGTCCTGCACGCTGGCCGCCAGCTCTTCCCCTCGGAGCTGCACGTCCCCCCGCGTTCTTTCAATCAGTCCCACTACGTTGCGGGCCAGGGTGGTCTTGCCTGATCCGCTCTCGCCGACGACACCCAGGGTCTGTCCAGCTACTACCCTGAAGCTCACATCCTCAACTGCGCGCACGGGAGGGTTGGTCACTGGGCCAAAGAACATGTATTTGCGCCTGGACGAGCCAAAGTGCTGGCGGAGGTTTCTAACTGCCAGGACCGTCTCCCCGGAAGAGGGCGCTCCCTGTCCCCTTCGCTCGTCGCCTTTGCCCCACATGTCCGGGGTCACTTCTCCCCAGAACAGGCACCGGGAGCGATGCACCGCGCCCATTGAAAGCAAGGGTGGAGCTTTGAGGCGGCACTCTTCCCGCACCATGGGGCAACGAGAAGCAAAAAGGCAGGCGGGTATGGTTTCCCTCTGTGCACTGTACACGGAGCCGGGTACGTGTTGGAGGAGATGCCCTTTGCTCTCCTCAGTCACAGGCTGCGGGACACAGGAGAGCAGTCCAGAGGTATACGGGTGTTTGGGAGCCTTGAAGATGTCATGCACCAGGCCCTCTTCCACAAGCTGGCCCGCGTACATGACAGCGACGCGGTCGGCGACGCGGGCGACGACGCCCAGGTTGTGGGTAATCAGGATGATGCCGGCGTTGACTCGCTGCTTCAGCTCCCCAATGAGGTCCAGGATGGTCGCCTCGGTGGTGACATCCAGACCAGTGGTCGGCTCGTCCATGATGAGCAGGTCGGGGTCGCAGGCCAGGGCCATGGCAATCATAATGCGTTGCTGCTGGCCGCCGCTGAGCTCATGGGGGTAGCGTCGCCCTATTCGCGTGTGTTCGGCAAGGCCGACGCTTTCAAAAAGCTGGGCCGTCCGCTGGCGCGCCCGCTCTTTGCCGTAGCCCATGTGCTTGCGCAGCGCCTCTTCCACCTGGGGGCCCACGCGCATGAAGGGGTTGAGAGATGTAGCGGGGTCCTGGTACACCATGGCAATCCGGTTGCCCCGCAGCTTCTGCCACTCACTGGCCCCAAGCCTGGTCACATCCATGCCTTCAAAGCGAATGGCCCCGCCAACACGGGTGGCGCCGGGAAGGTACCCCATCAAGGCAAAGCCCACGGTGGACTTCCCGCAGCCGGACTCTCCGACAATGCCCAGCACCTCATTCCTGTGCACGCGGAGCGAGATTTCCCGCACGGCGCGGACCGCGCCCTGGGGGGTGAAGAAGGTTACCGATAGGTTTTCCACCTGCATCAAGGGAGCGTCTGTTCTCTGGTTTGTTGTCATGGCAATGGGCCTTCCGTGGGTCATGTGCGCTCCCTCCAGGATCAGGATACCGTGGTCCCATGGGGGGAGCCGGGTAGTGACAGGCAGGTACTGCCTTCACGCTGGAATCACGAGAGTTCCTCCTCCATCTTGGGCAGCCTCTGGGCCTGGCGTATGCCTTCCGCCAGCAGGTTAACCCCAATGACCAGCGTAGCCACTGCGCCGGCTGGGGCTAGCGCCACCCAGGGCGCAGCCGTCAGGAAGCGCCTGCTCTCGCTGATCATAAGTCCCCAGTCGGGCGAGGGAGGCTGGACGCCGAGGCCCAGGAACCCGAGAGACGACGCCAGGAGGATGGCGAAGCTCAGCCGCACCGAGGCTTCCACGGTGAGGACAGGAACGGTGTTGGGCAGGATCTCCCGAAAGATGATGTAAAAGCTGGACTCGCCGCGCAGACGGGCGCTCTGGACAAACTCCAGCGCCTTGACGGAGAGGGTGGCGCTGCGCATCACTCGAGCCACGCGGGGCATGAACACCACACCGATGGTCAGGATGATGTTCTGGGCATTGGCCCCCAAAGTAGTCAGAACCAGCAGCGCCAGCAACAGGGACGGGAAAGACATCAGACCGTCCATGACGCGCATGATGACCTCGTCGGTCTTCCCGCCCTTGTAGGCGCTGGACATCCCTACCAGGGCGCCGAGGACGATGCCCAGGGCCGCGCCCAGGGAGGAGATCAGGATGATGGAGCGCGCGCCCGTCATGAGCCGGCTCAGAATGTCGCGCCCGTACTCGTCGGTCCCCAGCAGGAAAGTCCAGGAGGGTGGAGAGAGCTGGTGCGTGAGGTGGAACTCTGTGGCAGGATACGGGGCCAGCAAAGGACCGAACAGGGCCAGGGTCAGATACAGGGCCACCAGCGGCAGCCCAATGCGTCCACCTCCCGTGCGCAAAGCCAGCCCTACTTGCCGCCAGATGCAGCGCCCCGAGGCAACCAGGACTCCAGCGAGGGCAGTCCCCAGGTTTCGGTTTGAGGTGGGTGCGGCTGTCTGGATCATGAGAGTCGGATCCTTGGATTAAGCAGGCTGTAGCTCAGATCGGCAAGGAGGTTGCTCACGGCGTAGGTGGCGGCGATGAGGAGCGCCACCGCTTGGAGCAGCGGCACGTCGCGGCTGGTGATGGATGTCAGGAGCAGCCGCCCAATGCCGGGGAAGGCGAACACGTTCTCTACGATGATCAGGCCGCCCAGCATCCAACCGAGGTTCATGGCGATGATGCTGATAGTCGGCAGCAGGGCGTTTGGCAGAACGTGCCGCCATATGACCCTTCGCATGGGCAGGCCCTTCAGGATAGCGGTGCGCACGTAGTTGGACTGCATCACCTCTATCACGTTGGCCCTGGTCATCCGCATGATGTAGGCCAGGAGCACGCCGGTGAGGGTGAGGGCAGGCAAGACCAGGATCTGCGGCCTGTCCAGGGGCGTGGTGCCCGGAAGCAGGATGCTGGATGACGGCAGCCAGTGCAGCACAGAGGCGAAGAGCAGAATGAACAGCACGCCTGTGACGAACTCCGGGAGGGAAATGGCAACCAGGGAGGCGACGCTGACCACCTGGTCGCCCCAGGAGTCTCGCTTGATGCCGGCCCATACGCCGATGGCGACAGCCGAGGGAACAGAGACGAGAAAGGCGAAGGCGGCCAGGATGATAGAGTTGCCCAGCCGTCCCGCGATGATGTGAGCGATGGGCAGGCGTTGAACGTAGGAGGTCCCGAGGTCGCCCTGCAGGGCATGCCCAATCCAGCTCAGGTATCGCGCGTAGGCCGGCGTATCCAGCCCAAGCTGTTTGCGCACCGCAGCCAGGTTCTCCGGGGTGGCGCCCTGGCCAAGGACCATGTTCGCCACGTCGCCGGGTAGGACCTCAGTCACCAGGAATATCGCCAGGGAGACCACAAGCAGGGTGACAAGGATGAGGCTGATTCGCCTCGTGAGAAAACGGAGCATTGGCAACCTCCTCTCCAGAACAGATAACGGGGAACGGCCTTTTCTGCCTCTCCTGGTGGCCAGGTCAGGGGAACTGGCGGGCGGATGGAGGACGGAAGAGGCCGTAGGGCCTCTTCCGTCGCCCCATCCGCGGAAGAGGAAGAACGCCGGTTACGTATCTAGCCACGCCGTGGTGAGAATGAGCCAGTTATTGGGGTGAGCTTCCACGCCCCGCACGTTAGCCCGCACACCCACAATGATGGGGCGAAAGGCGGGGATTAACCGGGGTGCGTCTTCTATGAGTATCTTCTGGATCTCGGCGTAGGTCTCGTTGCGCGCCGTATCTTCTGACTGGCCACGGGCCTTCAGGACAAGCGCATCAAACTCGGGGTTCTTGTAGTAGGACTCGTTCCAGGCGGCGTCGCTCAGGGTCGTGATGCTCAGCGCCTGGTCCGGGTCGCGTCCATTCCAGGTCACGGTGGTGAAGGGCTCCACCATCCAGACCTTGGACCAGAAGGCGTCCTCCGGGTCGCGGATGATGCTGACCCGGATCCCAGCGGCGGCGGCGGACTCCTTGAAGGCGACGGCCATCTCCACCATGCCAGGGGCCACGGTGCTGGTGTGCAGCGTCAGGTCAATGCCTTTGGGGTAGCCGGCCTGGGCAAGGAGTTCCCTGGCCTTTTGCGGATCGTACGTGGCAACCGGCTGGTCTTTCCAATAGGCGGGGTCGTTCGGTGGAATGGGGTGGTCATTGCCAATCGTCCCCAGTCCCAGGGTGGCCGTCAGGATTACTGCCTCACGGTCAATGGCGGCCTGGATGGCCTGGCGGACCAGCTTGTTGTCAAAGGGGGCCACCCGGACGTCCATGGCGAAATTCAGGTAGCTCGCGCTGGATACCTTCTTGACGACGGCGCCCCGAGAGGACTCCAGGCTTTTTACGCTGGTGGCCTCCAGGGGGAACACCACATCAACGCTGCCGGTCTTGAGGGCTTCCACCCGGGTCTCTGGCTCCGGCATGTAGTAGTAGACCAGCTCGTCCACGTACGGCTGGGGGCTGTCCCAGTAGCCGGGATTGCGCTTCATGATCGTGCGCTCGCCAGGCAGGTGCTCAACGAGGGTGAAGCCGCCCGTCCCGAACTCCTGGGTCGCGAGCTTGGAAACGTCTACGTTGGCCGGCAGGATCCGTATCTGGTACTGGGACAGTGTGTTGAGCAGGAATGCGTTGGGCGCGTCCAGGTCAAAGCGCACCGTCAAGCCGTCCAGGGCCACCACATCCTTGACGAAGGTCAGCGTGCTCCGGGCCGGCGAGCCGGTGTCGGGATCAAGGAGCCGCTTCATGGTGAAGACCACGTCTCCCGCGTCCAGTGTCTTGCCGCTGTGGAACTTGACGTTGGGGCGGAGTTGGAACGTCCACTGCGTCAGGTCCTGGTTGTAGGTCCAGGACTCCGCCAGCATGGGGCGCACCGTGTTGTCGGGTTGAATGAGCACCAGGTTATCGTAAAGCTGCAACGTGGTAACAACGTCCGTGGTGCTCAGGCTCAGGGCGGGGTCTAGGGTGTTCGTGTTTACCGGCAGGGCCACCCGGAGTGTGCCGCCCGTCCTGGCCCCAGACTGCGTGGGCGTGGAAGCCGGACCCGTGCCTGAGGGGGAAGGAGTGGGTGTTCCCTTGCCGCCAGAACACGCGACGACCGCCAGCAGTAGTGCGGCAACGGCGAAGAGCTTTGGCAAAAGACTGGGCAACCCTGGGGCGCTCTTTCGGATGACGGTTCTCACCGTTCCTTGGATCATGTGACACCTCCTGTGGACTAGAGTGTTCTGGACAATCCCTGGCCCTCCCTCGTCTGCAACTGATGCTGGCCCGGTAACGGAACCGGAGACAGCGCCCGTAGGAAGAAGGCCCAGAGGCCTTCCACGCTGTCTGCCAACGCGTAGCGCCGGTGGTCCAAAGCCCAGAGGATCACATTGCTTTGCACCACTCCAAAAAAGACCCGTGCGGCCACGCCAGTATCAACCTCGGGGTGGACCATTCCCTGTTCCTGCCCTTCGCCAAGCAGACGATCCACGGTAGCCAGATACCTGCCCACCAGCAGGGACACCCGTTCGCACACCTGGGCGTCCCCCAGGCTCGGCGCTTCGGCGATGACCAGGAAGGACACTCCCTTGCGGCGTTCAGCGTGGGAGACATGGGTTTTCAGTACCATGTAGAGCTTTTCTAGGGCGGTCCCCTCGTGCCTCTCCGCCTTGGCGATAGCCCCGAGGAGCACGCTCTCTATCTCCTGCAACAAGAGCAGAATCACATCTTGCTTGCTCCTCACGTGCCGGTAGAGAGCCGCCTCTGTCACATTCATCTCTTCGGCGAGGGCCCTCATGGTAAGGTGCTCCATACCCTGGTCTGTGATAATCCGGCGAGCCATTTCCACAATCTGCTGCTGCCGTTCCTCGTGGGGCAGGCGGTCGCCCCCTGCCTCTTTGCTGGGCCTCATGGGACCTCCAATGTGATTGTCTGATAACAAGAGTCAGTAATCAATTACTAACATACGCCGCCCCCTTCTGTCAAGAGGGGCCATGCAGGTAGGAACAGCTCCCTCGGTGTGGCGCATCGCTGGAGGAATAGGTACTTGATGCGGATCTCTGTTCCGCTGAGGGACTGCCCCAGCAATCATCACCCTGTACCAACCAAGACATCCCCTCGCCTGTTAGTAAGTTCCAGAGCTTTGACTAGAAAGGCCCCGTAGGAGGGCCTTTTGTGTTCCTGTTTTCCTGGTTTTGGTGTAGACTCTAGGCCGCAAACATTCTGGCTTGGGGTCAGAGCGAAGAGGCTTCTCCCCTGGTAAGCCTGTTGCCTGGCGGCACAAGGAGACGGTGCGATGCGTATCGGCGTTGAGCTGGCCGTAAAGGCCACGGTGAACGAGTTGGCAGAGTCGCTGAAGGCGTACGATGCCTATGGTTTTGACCGCGTGTGGGTGCCGGATAGCCAGATCTCCGAGTGGGAGATGTGGACGGTGGCCACGCTGGCCGCTGCCCTCACCAAGCGGGTACGCATCGGCCTGGGCGTCACCTCGCCGTACCAGCGCAGCCCCGCGGTGATGGCCCACGCCGCCGCCACCCTGGACCAGCTCTCCGGCGGACGCATAGACATCACTCTCGGGCGCGGCTCCCGGGACTACCTCAAGAGTATCGGGGAGGACGGCGACGACGCCGGCGTCCAGGAGGCTCTCTCTATCCTGAGAGGGTTGCTGGCCGGTGAGACGGTGAGCCGCAAGGGCACGGTTTTCAACTTTGAAGGGGTATCCCTGCGGACCAAGTCAACCCAGGAGGTCGTCCCCATCTTCATCGCTGCCATGAGCGACCGGTGGCTGGAGGTGGCCTCCAAATGCGCCGACGGCGTGCACGTGTACACCAGTAACCCCACCCTGTTGAGCCGGGTCAAGAAGTGGGCCGCCTCCTCGGGCAAGGGGAATTTCACCATTGTGACCACCCTCGGGTACGTGGAGCCCATGGAGGTACGCCGGTGGTGGGTCACCAACTTTGGCCGCAACTACAACCTTCAGCAGCTCTGCGGCCGCCAGGTGGGGGCGGCCAGCTATGAGGAGCTGGCGGACGAGCTGGTGTTCACCGACCGCTTCAGCTTGCTGAACCAGGTGGACCGATTGGAGCACCTGGGGGTGGACGAGCTGATGATCGCCTACCGCCGGCCAGAGGACTTGCCAGTCATCGCGGAGCTGGTGCGGTCCATCTAGGGTCCTGTCTCAGAAAGAAGCGGAATACTAGTGTAGTGTCTCGCAAATACCCCTGCGTTTCGCCGTCAAAGGTTTCCTTCCCCCCTACCCGGGGAACTGAACAGTTTGGAATCTGGCGGCTCGCCGAAGGCGAGCCGCCAGATTCCAAACAAATAACAAGAGCCCTGAGCGGAGCGAAGGGGCAGGTTTGCCTTTCAGTCAGGTGCATGCCTTCTAAGTGTATGGTCATATGAGAGACAGTAGACTAGT
>JACQUH010000218.1 GCA_016210375.1 Chloroflexota bacterium | reverse complement strand
GGCACCACCTCGGCCATGATGCTACCCCAGCTCACGGAGGTGACGGCGCTGAAGACCGTGTAGAGCGTCAACGAGGCAATGAGCCAGAAGGCGGCGCTGTTCCCCAGTGGCAAGAGGCCTATCAGCAGTATTGGCAGCCACATGAGTCCCTGGGCGGCAGCGGCCGTCAGCACCAGGGCCTTGCGGCCCCCCACCAGGCGAGCCAGCCGGCCCGCTGAGGCCTGGGATGCCGCCCCCAGGAACTGGGGCAGCGACACCAGGGCTGCGATCTGGGAGTTGGTGGCCCCCAGGGCAACAGCATAGACGGCGGTGAAGTGCTCCCCCACCCCCTGCATCGCGCCGTAGAGCATACCTTCCAGTGTGGAAAGGTGAAGGGAGCGCTCGGTCTTCTTGATGACAAGGTGGTCTACCAAGGACTTAGTAAACTCTCTGTTGAACTTTCCACATTCTCTTCCTCGCAGGAGAAATAATAGCAAAACCTCCAGCAAATTGCTAGCGTGGGGCAAGAGAAAAAGTACAGGCCCTTGCCTCTGCTCCGCCCGGCAAGAAGGCTATTCACTCCTGGGCGAGCTTGGGGCGAAGGGTCAAGCTAGGGTCCTGTATCAGAGATTCGGTGCGTTTATGGATTGGCATGGACTTGTCATGCTGAACGAAGTGAAGCATCTGGGGTGGTGGGAGAACCCCTCCCCAGATCCTGAGGGAGTCCCGACTGGCCGGGACGACCGAGGAACCTCTCCATCTCTCTCTACCAGACGGGTGGCCCCACAACAGGCGGACGCAGGTGCGCAAGATTCGCGGGGTCGCGCAAACCTGTTTGCGAGCCACCATACCAGCGACAAGCGAACCCACCAGGCGTTGGACCGCCTACGCCAGGGGCGCAGAACACACCTCTGGGATGACAAGCGTCAAGGAATCTTCCGCCTGTTGGATGTCGATCAGGCTAAGGCCAGAGCGACCAGCCTCGGAAAGCAGTATGTCGCGGCAGGTCTGGATGAAGATTGGGTCCTGATCATACGCATGGCCGTCACGGAACTTCAGGATCCTCGCAATCATGATGCACGTGCGGACGCTGGGGATGGTTGCTCTGGGTCCCACGCTTCGGTAGGCCCGCACCAGGTCCACGATTCGTTCCACCTCAGCCGCAGGTAGGGCCGAGTGCGCGCGGGCAATTGCCACCTCGGTATGCCTGTCCATCTTGTCCAGGTGGATGGTGACCATGCGGTCCAGGAGCGCGTCCTGACCGCCGTGAACGCTGGGGTAATCCCCGGGATTACTGGTGAAGATGGCCCGGAAATTCGGGTGGGCAGGCAGGAAGCCCCCGGGCATAGACAAGACCCTTTCCTGGAGGAGCGAAAGAAGCGCGCTGTTGGACTCTACACTGGAGCGGGTGAACTCATCGTGGACCACCGTGTACCCGACCTTCCAGGCCTCCGCCAGGACGCCGGCTATTGCCGAAGGCCCCGCCTCTTCCCTCCCTTTCAGTGCGGCAGGAAACGTCTGGCCACCAGGGAACGTCCGTTGCAGGCCGCTCTCCCTGCCCACCAGGTCTGAGGCGTTCACACGCTCACCTCCCTGGATGAGGACCGTGGGACGCCCCAGGAGGTGCGCCAGATGGAGGGCCAGCGTCGTCTTGCCACACCCTTCGGGGCCGCACAGGTGCACCGCGCGTCTGTCCTTCAGATACCCCAGGGCCCGGGCAACCAGGTCCTTAAGGAAGGGCGTCTCAACGAACTCCGGCGGCGGCGATGCTGGCGCCACGGGGGCCAGGCTTCTCTGGGCCCGCGATGCCTCTCCTCGGGCCCAGGCCTCCCCGAACAGGAAACCAGGGGAGTTGGCGTCGGGGGTAAAGGTGAAGTTCTTTCCGCACGAGGAGCACCGGTAGGTGCGAACATGCCTGGGGTCTACCCACGCCCTCTTGTTGCACCAGGGGCAGGTTTCCATCCGCTTGTTTGCGGACCTGCTCTTCTCATTCATCCCCTGGAGACAGCAGATGAAGTGCCGTTGGTCGCCCAGGCGCATCTCGCTGATGGCGAAGTCCAGGGGAAAGGTAGTGCCATCTTTGTGGCGTCCCAGGACCTGCCGTGGCCCGGACCCGATGACCTCGCCCTTCCCGCCTTCCAGGTACTGCCTGAGGGAGGCTTCGTACTCGTCCCCGTAGGGCGGCGCCAGGAGGAGTCTGAGGTCCTGTCCGGTAGGCTCTCCAGGCAAGTAGCCGAAGAGGACCTGCCCGGCGAGGTTGATGGACTGGATGACGCCACCGTCATCCAGGGTCAGGATGCCATCGGAAACGTTGTCCATGACCGCGCGGAGGCGGGCTTCGCTGCGCTGCAAGGCTGCTTCGGCTTGCCTCCGGAACCTGCGCTCTTCCGCCTCCCGCAGCTCTCTTTGGACGGCTGGTCCCAGCCGCGCCAGGTTGTCCTTCTTGACGTAGTCATGAGCGCCCAGCTTCATCGCTGCTACTGCGGCCTCCTCTCCAATCACACCGGAGACGATGATGAAGGGGAGGTCCAGCCCCCTGCTCTGCATCTGGGCCAGGGCAGCGAGGGCGCTGAACTGGGGCAGGGCATAGTCGGCAAGGACGATATCCCACGCCTGCTTGCCCAGGGCAGCGGCCATGGCTTCCGAGGTGTCCACCCTGTGGAAGCTCGGCTCATAGTCGCGCTGCCGCAGCTCGCGGAGCACCAGCTCGGCGTCGTCCGCCGAGTCTTCAACAATCAGTACGCGGAGCGCCGTTTTCACCGGGGCACCCCTCGCGAAGGCGGGCCGACGTTCAACACAAGCCAGTAGAGGCCAAGCTGCCTCACTGCCTCCAGGAACTGGTCAAAATCCACGGGCTTCCGCACATAGCTGTTGGCGCCCAGGTTGTAGCTCTTCAGGATGTCCTGCTCCTCGGTGGAGGAAGTCAGGACCACCACTGGCAGCATCCTTGTCTCTGCGCCGGCGCGCAGGCGTCGCAGTACCTCCAACCCATCCACCTTGGGCAGCTTCAAGTCCAGCAGCACCAGGGCCGGTAGAACCCCCGTGCCTTTGATACCTTCGCCGTGGAGGGCCAGGAGATACTCTATGGCCTGCGCTCCGTCCCGCTTGACCACCACTTCATTCAGGACGTTGTTCTTCCTCAACGCGCGAAGAGTCAACGCCTCGTCGTCTGCGTCGTCTTCCACCAGGAGGATGGCCTTCCCGTTCACGCTTCCCCTCCAGTCGCCGGCAATGTGAAATAGAAGGTGGCGCCTTTCTCCTCCTCCGCCTCGGCCCAAACCCGGCCACCGTGGCGGTGCATGATGCGCTGCACCGTGGCTAGACCTACGCCCGTGCCAGGGAATTCGCCCGGCGAGTGCAATCGCTGAAAGGGGCTGAAAAGCTTGCCCGCATAAGCGGTATTGAAGCCGGCCCCGTTGTCCTTCACGAAGAAGACCTGCCGGCCATCCTGAAGGGTTGAACCGAACTCTATGAGTGCGCTGGGACGCTGGCTGGTAAACTTCCAGGCGTTCCCCAGCAGGTTCTCCAGCGCCACCTGCAAGAGGCCCTTATCCCCTGTTGCCGCCATCCCATCGGCAATAGCGAAGTCCACGGTACGCTGAGGTTGGGTCTGCTGAAGCTCAGCGGCGACGGACCGCGCCATCTCGCTCAGGTCCACCCTCTCCCGCCGGACCTCCTGGCGCGTCACCCTTGAGAGGCCCAGGATGTCGTCTATCATGTGGCTCATGCGTTGCGTCGCCGCCCGGATGCGCTGGAGGTAGTCGTCGCCCTGGGTGTCCAGCTTCCCCTCGTAGTCCTCGCCCAGGGCCTGGCTAAAGCCATCAATGCTCCTTAATGGGGCGCGCAGATCGTGAGACACGGAGTAGCTGAAGGCCTCCAGCTCCTTGTTGGCGGTTTCCAGGGCGGCAGCCTTCTGGGCCAGCTCCTCAGACCCTCGCTGTTGCTCCCTCTGCAACCGTTGGAGCCTTTCCAGCATCTGGTTGATGCTCTGCCCCAGGGCCGCTATTTCATCCCGCCCCAGGACAGAGACCCGCGCCGAGGCGTCGCCTTGCGCGCCAATGTCCCTGACGCCAGCGCTGAGGTCACAGACCCGGCGGAGCACCATCCTCTCCAGCAGGAGGGTGACGACCATGCTGGAGGTCACGCCGATGGCGGCCAGCGATGCCAGGAAAGCCAGGGTGGTAGACCGGCCCTGGGCATAGATGGTCCTGGGCATCTCTGCCTTGAGTACAAGCCCAGACTGGCCATAAAGGCCCCGCAGCAACGCGTACCCCTCCATGGAGGCGGAGCCGGAAGGGCGCACGAGGATGTAAGGGCGGTTTGCTGAAGGGCTGGGAACTGCTCGTAGCTCGGACGGCGTCCTGGGGTCCTGGAGCGGAAGAGAGGTCAAGGACAGCAACGTGGTCCTGGACAGTCTCTGGATCTCTTTTGTGTCCAGGAAACGCCCGAAGATGACAGCGCCCCGGATTGGGCCCTGGCGCATGCTGGTCACGATGGGCTCTGAAGCGACGAGCATCGGGCCTTCTGGCAGGTCCAGCAGCCCAGCCATGCCCCCTTCTGTATGTTCGGGACTGACCAGCGGGCTGCCTGGCTGGACCTGCCGGAGCAATCCCTCGGGGACCAGGGTGCGCTGGCCGTCCTCCAGGTCAAACCCGGTGCCAAAGACGATGCTCCCTGAGGAATGGATGAAGAGCATGACGTTTATCCTGTAGTTGTAGAAGCTGGTGTCGCCGGACAGGTTGGACTGGAAGAAGGCGTCGTCCTGCCCATCAATATAAGCGTAGGCGTCGTCCCAGCCGGCCCAGTCTCTGGCTACTCCCTTCAGGTCAACTATGTCATCGTTCAAAGCGCCCACGACGTGCCTCATGTTCTCGTCTGCCTGCTCCTCCTCCAGCCTGGCAAAGCCGCGCAGCACGGTGAACTTGGAGGCGATGCCCAGCCCTACCAGGAGGCCGAGGAAGACCACCGCCAAGATCAGCAAGGTCCTGGTCCGCAGGCTCATGCCAGTTCCGCTCCCGACGAGGCATCCCCTATCCAAATTCTACTGAAAGCTGTCCCCCAAGGGTTTCCGTGGCCCCGGCCGCGAGGGTGCCTGCGAGCCCGCCTGACCCGCTACCTTCTCCTTCGGCTTGCCCCATTGCTCGCTGCGGCGGCACACTTTGGGCAGGGCGCTGCCGATGGGGGAAGGAGTTGCCATGCGCTCTAACGCTAATCTAACGGGGATCGGCCAGGGGAGGTAGGCTCCTTCGGAGTAATTCTACTGGTGCTTTCGTGTATGGTACTTAAGGGGGGGAGGCCGAGCGTGCCGGCTGCCCAGCACAAGCCCCGGCGTGTGGCCATAAAACAAAGCGCCTGCCGGTGCAGGCGCTTCGCTCTGGGGTGGACTGCGGAAAGAGGGAGCTAGGCTCCGGCGGCTCTACTTGGCCACATACCTGACCCAGCCGACGCCCAGGAAGGGGTCAATCTCTACAACGAGCCGTCCGCCTTGGAAGGGCCCTGTGAACTCGCCCGTGGCTGGGTTAGTGTACACGAGCCGCAACTCTAGCAAGATGGTCCGGTAGATTTTGACCCTGTCGGAGGCTGCTGGGGGAGGGCTTCCTCCAACGTATCCGCTCAGCACCGCCATGGTCATATTCCCGTGCCTCTCGGCCCGTCCCAGATCCTCCAACAGGCCCCAATCGGTGACAGTCATCTGCTCCCCTTTTTGTAGTTCATAGAGACGGTATTGGCCGTCCTGCACGTATACAAAGCCGTTGGGGGAGGAGTAGGAGGCCCGCAAGTTCATCCCCAGCTCCTGGCGGATGATATTCTCAACCTCCATAGGCTCCATGTTCCGTACCGAAAGCCCCAGAACCCCTTTCTCCGCGAAACTGTTTCCCAAGACAGAAAATACGCCTATCGCATCCTGGAGGAAATAGGCTTTGATATGCCAGGCTTCGTGGGCAAATATGACGGCGATGTCATAGAGCTCGGGAGCAGTGTACCAATACTCAAAGTCAATAGTCAGGACTCCCGTCTCAGGGTCGCCGATGCCTTCCTTGGTAGAGCCGTTTTGGACCAGGATATCCTCAGTTCTCTGTTGCATGAGCCATCTCAAGTAGCGCCGGAAGAATCCACTTCCCTGACCTTCCTCCTCTCCCACCTCCACCAGTTGGCGTTCCTGAATTTCCAGCCTAAGACCCGTAGCCTTTTGGAGCCGCTTTACCAGGAAATCCAGCATGGCACGACGGCGTTTGTCCTCCTGCCCGTCCTCCTCTTCTTTCTCAAAGAAATACTCGTCGAAAACGATCCCTCCCAGGCCCCGGCCCTGGAGTGCCACCTTGATCTCTCTTTTCGCCGGGTCACTGGTCGTAATGGTTAACAGCGCCTCTTTTGGTCCGGCCTCCTTTGGGGCGAACTCCACGGCAACCTCGCGGGCAGTGCAACTCGGAACGACGGATGGGCTGCTATCTACCACCCTGAAGTCGGCGGCGCCTTTGCCCGTGATCTCCAGCCTCTCTATGTTCAGCGGAGTCTGCCTGTCTCCATTCCAAACGGCTACAGCGGCGACGTTTGCCTGGGGATGTGTCACTGCCACGGGGCCAAGATCCAGCACTGAAGAGGCAGCAGTGAGAGATTGGTCGGAATCTCCCTGTGGGTCTACCAGCGCCGACCATTGGCGCCCATCCCACCGGGCGATGCTGTTCGCCAGCACGCTGCCCGCATACAGGAATTCGCCGGCGGCGTACACCTCACCGGCACGGCCAACGGCCATTGCGCCCACTTTCGCATATTCACTCCTGGGATCAAAGCCTATACCCGGGCCCAGGGGCCACCAGCGCCTGCCGTCCCATCTAGCAATGTTGCGGGCAGAGGCATCGCCAGCCCGGTCGAAGTCCCCTCCTATATATATGCCGTTTCCTTTGATTGCAATGGCTCGGACCACGCCGAACTCGTACCCCCTGCCTGCAGCCCTCGCTGTCCCGTCACCCATCGCCAACCAGCGCTGGCCGTTCCACCGGACAATGCCAGGGGAACTCACTCGCTCCTCCTCTGTTTTCGGCTCCCAAAGGCCAGCGCCTTGGAAAGACCCCCCCACGTACAGGTTGGCGCCCATGACGGCCAGCGCGAACACGTCGCCGAAGGCATTTCCAAAATCGGGATCAGCGGTCCTTACGCCGTCCCATATCCTCAATCCATGTGCACTCGGCCAATGTCGCCCCCCTATGAACAGGGACGTCCCCCTGAACGCCAGGGCGTCCACACTACCGTCGCGATGGTCCTCCAGAACCGTCCACCTCTCTCCGTCCCATCGGGCGACCCCATTGCGCCCTTGATCGTCTGGAGTACGCATTCCTCCTGCGTACAGGCCCTCCGGCCTAACCAGAAGGGTGGTTACGTTCCACTCTATGCCCTCCCCCAAGGCCGACCACCTGGTGCCATCCCACTTAGCGATATGCCTCGCCTTCACGTCGCCCGCGCGGGTGAAGGCGCCGCCCACGTATACCTCACCCGAAGCGCCGACAGCAATAGCGAAAACCCAGCGGTCCACTCCTGAGCCCAGGGGCCACCACCGCCTGCCGTCCCACATGGCGATATTGCTGACTTCTGTGGCGCCTGCGCGGATGAACACTCCGCCTGCGTACACCTCGCCGCAAGGACCTACTGCGACGGCTTCCACCACGCCTGGCTTGAAAACGTTTGGTTCATAAGCGCTGGTGATGCCCGCGCTCGGACCAACTTGTAAAGGCAGCGCTACCGGCGTGGGCGTAGGTCTTGGGGTTGGCAGCGGCGTTGCGGTTGGCTCCGGTCGCACCCCGGGAGAAGGTGTGGGGGTTGGCAGCGGCGTTGCGGTTGGCTCCGGTCGCACCCCAGGAGAAGGTGTGGGAGTTGGCCAGCAGGCCGCTAACAGCCCAAGGAGAAGGACCAGTCCCCACACTCGGCCTATCATCCCATGCATGGTTGTCGTCTGCCTCAAGGGAAGACCCCGCTAAAGCCTGCTCTGGCAGCCACAAACCAGGACAAAGCGGACTGCACGCCGACGGAACTAGGGAGAATCTTTAGCACCCGCTGTCACCACTGGGCAAACATAGGCATGACCGATGGCGCCGAACGATACCTAGCCCGCTGCCGGCCCCGATACGCCTAAGTCGGTGCCCTTAGTCAACCCCCGCGAAACAGTTACCCAAAGAGGCTTTCAAGGTCGCTGCTTGACCCCATTCTGCGAGCTTTTTCACGGGTAGCTCTGTTATTGACGTCTGCGCGCTGCCATTGAGCGCCCTTCTTGCGGGCAATGATCAGGCGACCAAACTGAGCGCCGTGGTCATCGGCAGAGGCCGCCAAGCCTTTTGCCTTGGCCCACGTATCGGTACGCTGATCATCGTGTGGCTCAAGAATATCTACCAGCAATCCTTCGCCGCTCTTCCTCATGATAACGAAGTCGGGGTAGAAAGGCATTATGCCTGCAAGCTCATATGGGATGCAGAGCGCCCAATCACGCCCAGGTAGATTGCGCAGCCACCCGACAACATCGCTCTTAGCAAGCTCTGTCTCCAGCAGTTCCGTCTCCCATGTATTGAGCTTGGCGCTGAAATCGCCATTGGCGTCGCAATAGAGATGGTTCTTCCAGGCTACACCCTCCGTCTTTTCCACAATCTGGTTTGGTAGTTCCCATGCTTGTGGTTCAGACCTGCCGCTGGCTTGCCGCTGGCGGGCAGGAAGGCGATCTGATGGCCCTGGCCGGCTGGCGGTCCCAGATGATGTTGCAACGGTACGGCGCATCTGCCATCCAAGAACGCGCACCGCACGCGCACCGCAAGGTGGGCCTGGGGGACCGCCAGTGAACTCAGACGAATGGCGCAAGTCCCTGAAAACCGAGCGCCCTGGGCACTACGGCTGGGCCGACGTAGCCACGGATGAGCGGGCCGACGTGACGGTAGACCGGCTGGGCTGTGTGCGGGATGCGAAGGGCGAGACGGACCCTGGAATAGCTGGCTTCCTGCTTGGATCTGGGCTTTCCCGTCGCAAATACCCCACCAAAGTGGACAAAAGGCAAAACGTTCCAGAAGACCTTGCACTAGTCTACTGTCTCTCATATAACCGTACACTTAGAAGGCATGAACCTGACTGAACGGCAAACCTGCCCCTTCGCTCCGCTCAGGGCTTTTGCTATCTTGTTTGGAAT
>JACQUH010000210.1 GCA_016210375.1 Chloroflexota bacterium | reverse complement strand
GTACTGAAACCGCAGGGGAACCTGGTCCTGGCGGAGCCGCTGGGGCCCAGGGACGAGCAGCTCAGGCAAGTAATGACCGAGGCTTTCCAGGGGCCGCACCCGGGCCACCGGCTTTTCTCGCCGGAAGAGGTTGACAAGATAGTGGCGGATGCCGGTTTCCGGGAAGTACGGGGGACCGAAGTTGCGCTGGCCTTCCACCAGGAAGGGATAGGCGGTGTGCCCATGGGACCGCACATCCTGGAGGCATACCACCTGATAAGGATGAGGAAAGACGCGCGCCTCCTCGAGAAGTTCAACGAAGAGGTGTTGCAGGTGACCGAGGCCCCCGGGGGAAAGGTTTTTATACACGGCAGCATCGCCATGCTGGTATCGGTGCAGGAGAAACGGCCGCCGGAGCCGAAGAAGGCATCCGAGTGGGCCACACGAGTGCCACAGTACGGCATATAAGGCCCTATCGGCCGCGGCGCTTTCTGCTATAATCTGGGGTTGAACCGGCGTCCGGAGCCTTACGGGGGCGCCGGGAGTGGCCATGAAAGCGTTGCTCAGGGCCTTTTACCCCAGGAGCCTGCGGTTCCGGATCGCCCTTACACTCACCGGGCTGACAGCGGCGCTTGGCCTGGTCTCCCTGGCTAACGCATACAACGACATTACGCATATCATCGGGCAGCGCTTGCAAGAGGAAGGCCTGGCCACAGCCAGAAGCCTTGCTGCCCACAGCGCAAGTCATGCACGGGCCAACGACAAGTCAGGCCTAGTGCAGATGGTCCGCGACACTATTGCCAACGATGAAGACCTGCGCTACGTATTCCTGGTCGCGCCTTCCGGCGAAGTAATGGTGCACACCTTCGAGGCCGGCGTGCCGTCGGAACTGGTGGCGGCTAACATGCCTGGCCCCAAAGCTTCCGAAAGCACGCGAGTGCTGGACATGGAAGGAGAGGAGGTGCTGGACATCGTGGTGCCGGTCAGCGGAGGACAGATAGGAGTCCTCCGGCTGGGGATGTCCCAGGCTGGAGTCCAAAGGGACGTAGTCAACCACATGAGGCGGCTGGGCCTTTTGGTGGCGCTGGGGGTGGTGCTGAGCCTGGGCGCTTCCCTGTTCCTGGCGTCGCTGCTGACAAGACCGCTCGTGCGTCTGGCGAAGGTGGCCAAGGCCGTGGGCCGGGGTGATTTTAGTCAGAAAGTACCCGTTGATGCCGCCGACGAGTTGGGAGACCTCGCCAAGTCCTTTAACGCCATGACTGACGACCTGGTGCGTTCTCAGAACGAGATCCACAGGAAAGAGGAGGCGAGAAGACTCCTGGTGGGCAAACTAATCGGGGCGCAGGAGGAGGAGCGCAAGCGCATAGCCCGGGAAATACATGACGAGCCGGTGCAGGCCTTGAGCGCCATTTCCATGCGCCTGGACTTGCTGAAACGCCGTCTGGCGGCGGAGTTGAGCACCGGCGGCGCGGAAGTCGAGGCCGCCCACAGGGAGGCGCGAAAGGCCATTGAGTCTTTACACCGCATAATGGTCGAGCTCCGCCCACAGGCCCTGGACGACCTGGGCCTGTTGCCGGCCATCCGCTGGTACGCGGAAACGCGCCTGGCCGAGCGGGACATAGAGCTCGACTTCCACACCACCGGCTCGAAAGCTCGTATCGAGCCGCAGATAGAGACGGCGGTGTTCCGGCTGGTGCAGGAGGCTATCAACAACGTATACAAACACTCCGGCGCCCGGCAGGCAAGAGTACGCATGGAGTTCACCGAAGGACTGGTGAGAGGCGCCGTTGAGGATGATGGCAGCGGGTTCGATCTGGAGGCCGTGCGTTCCCAGCCCTCGGGGAGCCGGGGCCTGGGCCTGATGGGCATGGACGAGAGGGCCAGCATCCTGGGTGGCAAGCTGACGATAACCTCGCGGCCGGGGGCCGGCACGACGGTTGCGTTCGAAATCCCGCTGGCGCCGGAAAGGAAGTCTGATGAAAAAGATCAGAGTGCTGATAGCGGATGACCACGCCCTGGTAAGGGAAGGCATCCGCCGCATGCTGGCGGATGAGACCGACGTCGAGGTGGTTGGAGAGGCTTCCGATGGGCAGGAAGCCGTTGACCTGGCCCTGCGATCGGCGCCCGACCTGGTCATCATGGACCTTTCCATGCCCGGCGTCAGCGGACTGGAGGCCACCAAGCGCATCCGCGCCGCAAACGAGTCCATCAACGTGCTGGGCCTGACCATCCACGAGATACCGGAATATTTTTTCTCCATGCTGGAAGCAGGCGCAGCCGGCTATCTGTTGAAGAAGGACGCCACATCCGCCGAGCTGATGAACGCCATCCACGCCATCCAGGATAGCGGCGCCTATCTGCACCCGACCGTGGCCAAATGGCTGATGCAGGACCGCCTGGCCAAAGGCTCGCACTTGCTGCCAGGACCGGGGGGCGAGGCCCTGAGCCCCCGGGAGGCTGAAGTTTTGAAGTTGGTGGCGGAAGGCCACACCAACCAGGAGATAGCCGCAAAGCTTCACCTCAGCCCGGCCACGGTGCAGACGCACCGCACCAACATCATGCAGAAGCTGGACCTCCACAGCCGGGCCGACCTGGTGAAGTACGC
>JACQUH010000211.1 GCA_016210375.1 Chloroflexota bacterium | reverse complement strand
GACCAAGTTTGACCGCAAGAACTACCCCTACCCGGACCTGATGAAGGGCTACCAGATCTCCCAGTACGACCAGCCCATCGCCCAGGGGGGCTGGATGGTGGTCCGCGTGGACGGCCAGGAGAAACGGGCGGGCATCACCCGCGTCCACCTGGAGGAGGACGTGGCCAAGCTGTTCCACCGCAGCGACCCATCGGGGGAGACGTACAGCCTGCTGGACGTGAACCGCGCCGGCGTGCCGCTGATGGAGATCGTGGGGGAGCCGGACCTGCGCTCGCCGGAGGAGGCGCGGGTGTACCTGGTGAATCTGCGGGCCATCCTCCAGTACCTGGGCGTCTCCACGGGTAACATGGAGGAGGGCAGCTTCCGCTGCGACGCCAACGTCAGCATCCGTCCCGCCGGCAGCCGGGCCCTAGGCACCAAGGTGGAAGTGAAGAACATGAACAGCTTCCGCGCCGTGTATCGGGCCCTGGAGTACGAGTTCCAGCGCCAGGTAGGGGTGGTACATGAAGGCGGGCGCATCGTCCAGGAGACGCGGGGGTGGGTGGAGGAGCGGGGTGTCACGGTGTCCCAGCGCTCCAAGGAGCAGGCCCACGACTACCGGTACTTCCCGGAGCCGGACCTGCCGCCCCTGGTCATCAGCCGCGCCTGGGTGGAGGAGGTCCGCTCCCGCCTGCCGGAGCTGCCCGAGGCCCGGGGCGCCCGCTTCGCGCGGGAGTACGGGCTGCCGTTGTACGACGCCTCGCTCCTGACGGCCTCCAGGGGCACGGCGGACTTCTATGAGGCGGCAGTGAGGCTGAAACCCGGGCTGCACGGTGAGGCTTTGCACACGCGGGCGAAAGCCGTGAGCAACTGGATGCTCGGCGAGGCGGCGCGGTTGCTGAACGCCTCCGCCCTGGAGTTGGAGCGGAGCAAGCTGAAGCCCCAGCACCTCTCGGATCTGGTGGAGCTGGTAGAAGGCGGAACACTGTCCACCACCATGGCCAAGACGGTGCTGGAGGAGGCGTTCAACACCGGCAAGGATGTCAGGGCGGTGGTGGAGGAGAAGGGCCTGAGCCAGATCAGCGATGCCTCCTCTATGGAGCCGGTGATCGCCGAGATCATCGCGGGCAACCCGCAGGCGGTGGCCGACTACATGAAGGGCAAGGACACCGCCGTCAAGTTCCTGGTGGGACAGGTGATGAAGCGGACGCGGGGCCAGGCCAACCCCCAAGTGGTCAACGACCTGCTGAAGGAGAGGCTGGAGGCGATGCGCGGGGGCTAACCGCGTTCCCACGTTGGCCTGCTGCTGGCAGCGTGACTCATCGGCTGCCTTAGCGTCTCCTCTTCCACCGCTCTCCGGCTTCTGGTAGAGTAGACGCAAGACTTCTTGAGGGCTACTGTGCAGACCTACTTCAACATCGCTGAGATCGTCCTGGGCGTCGTGCTGATTGTCATAGTGCTGGCCCAGGTCAAAGGGCAGGGAGCCGGCCTCTTCGGCAGCGCCCAGAGCACCTTCCGCACCCGCCGGGGCGTGGAGCTGACCCTTTTCCGCTTTACCGTCCTTTTGGGCGTCCTCTTCGCCCTCATCTCCCTGGTGAGCCTGCTCCTGCGTTGACCGCGCCCGAGAGCCGGCCGCCCCTCATCACCCTCCTGACGGACTTTGGCCTCGCCGACCCCTACGTGGGAGTGATGAAGGGAGTGATGCTGGGGATCAACCCCCGCATTGTCGCCGTGGACCTGACCCACCAGGTAGCGCCGCAGAACGTCCTGGAAGGGGCCTTCCAACTGGGCGCGGCCTGGCGCTTCTTCCCCCGGGGCACGATTCATGTGGCGGTGGTAGACCCAGGGGTTGGCACACAGCGCAATGCGCTGGCGGTGCAGTACGGGGGCCACGCGTTCCTTTGCCCCGACAACGGCCTGCTGAGCTTCGTGCTTCCTCCTCCCTCGCCGCCGCCTGCGCTGTTGCACGTTGTGGGCCGCGACGGGGCATGGCTTCCTCGGCCCCTGCGGCGCTGGTCACGCAGGAAACCTGCCCTCACCTTTGCCCCGTATCAGCAGGCTACGCCGCCTGGAGTGAGGGCCTACGCCCTGTCCAACCCGCGCTACTGGCGGCCCCAGGTAAGCAGCACATTCCACGGGCGGGACGTCTTTGCGCCGGCGGCGGCGCACCTGTCGTTGGGCGTGCCCGTTGAGGAGCTGGGCGAACCGGTGGACAGGCTGGTACGCCTGCATATCCCCGAACCTCGCCGGGAGGGTGGGCGTCTCGTGGGGTGCGTGCTGCACATAGACCGTTTTGGGGATATCGTGACGAGCATACCGGCGGAGGCGCTGGCGGATTTCGGGGAGGGTGTGAGGGTAGAGCTGGCGGGCCGTCGCATCCAGGGCCTGGCCCAGAGCTACGCCGCAGGGCGCGGGCTGGTGGCCCTCGTCGGCAGCCATGGCTACCTGGAGATAGCCCTGGCGAACGGCGACGCGGCTCGGGAGCTGGGGGTACGGGTGGGGGAGGAGGTGGAGGTGGGAGATGCTTAGCGAGCAAGGGGATCCCTGGCCAGAAGAACGCTCCTGCTGGAGCGTCTCCACCTGGATGCCAGGGTGCTACAATGTCGCCACCGTTTCTAGCGACGAGACAGGAGGGGAAGGCATGGCAACTCAGACCATCACCGACAGGTTCGTGCAGGCCAACGGTCTGCGGCTCCACTATCTGGACTGGGGCAACGACGGAGCCCCTGCCCTGCTCATGCTCCACGGCGCGAACAACAACGCCCACGTCTGGGACTCCGTGGCCGGCAAGCTCGCCGATAGGTACCATGTCCTGGCCCTTGACCAGCGGGGCCGGGGCGATAGTGACTGGTCCCCCGACGCGGACTACTACACCGACGCCTACGTCTCCGACGTGGAGCAGTGGGTTGACCAGCTCGGCTTGAGGGCCTTCATTCTCATGGGGCACTCTATGGGAGGCGCCAACACCATCGTCTACGCCTCCAGACATCCCGACAGGGTGCGGGCAGCGGTCGTGGAGGACATGGGGCCGAGGCCGCTGATCCCTTCCCCCGCTGGGGGCAACCTGCGCCTCGCCAGGGAGCAGGAGGACCCGCCGATGGAGTTCGCCACCTGGGAGGCGGCCCGGGCCTACTGGCGCAAGGAGCGGCCCCTGACCTCCGATGAGTCGGTAAACCTCCGGGTCAGGAACACGATGAAACAGCTTCCCAACGGCAAGTTCGTGTGGAGGTACGATGTCCAGGGCTTGCAGAGGGCGCGCCAGAATGCGGACCCTTCACGCCAGGTGGACCTGTGGCCCCACACCCGCAGCATCCAGTGCCCCACCCTGGTACTGCGTGGCGCTGCTTCCGATGTCCTGGCCAGGGAGACGGCAGAGGCCATGGCCAGGGCCAACTCCCACATTCGCTGGGTGGAGGTGCCCGGCGCCAGCCACTCCGTCCACGATGACAACCCGGACTTCTTCAACCGCGAGCTTCAGAAGTTCCTGGGGGGCCTGGTCTAAAGAGACCGTGGGATGCGACGTTGCCGCATCACACCAATTCAAACCAAACTTCTCCCCCTTCCCGTGCGGGAAGCTCCTAACCTGCGCTTCTGCTGGGCCAGGCAGCTAGTATTGGCGAGCTCAAGTCACCTTAAACTCGCCAATACTTGCGATTGGGCTAGCCGCCATGGACAACAATGCTCCCACCACCGATGGCCTGGGGGGTTGCGGTGTCCATGTCGTCGGAAGCGCCCATCACGTTATCGTAGACCACACTGCCCGTGGCGATTTCAATGATCTTTATGCGGAACTTGTCCACGCCGCCGCCGCCATTTACCTGGCCGTCGGTGGCCGTCAGCAGGAAGCGATAGCCTGAGGCGCCGTTGATCGTGCCGGTGCCCTTGTACTGGGCCTTGGCGCCAGCAACTACCAGCCACTCGTAGTCGGTACTGTGGAAGTTCAGATTACCAGCCTTGAACTGGAACTCCGTCTGTCCCGTGGGCGTGGTGGCCCCCTTCTGGTACTTGGATACGAACCCAAAGGTTGCCTTACCACTGAGACCTGGATCCGGGACATAGGCCCCCGCTGGGGAGTTGATCCAGCCGCCGCCGGTCACGAAGCCTCCATCGGGATTGTAGACCACGACAAACTGGTAAAGGGCCGTGGCGCTGCCGGTATCGTCGTCGGCCACCGCCACCTGGACGGTGTACACGCCTGCCCCGCCATAGGTGTGAGGCGCTGAGCAAGAGCCACCACTGGCCGCGACCACACTGGTTGTGCCGTCGTCCCAGGCGAAGGTGCAGTTGTGGCTGTCCAGGCTGCCGACATCGGTGAAGCTGGCAGCAATGGCGGTGGGCGTACCCAGGGCCAGGGGGTCAGCCGGGCCACTGGTACCGGTGATGGCGGGCGCAAGGTTATTCACCGTGACCGTGGCGGCGGCGGCGCCCTGGCCGCCGTCCTTGTCGGTAACCGTAACGCTGATGGCATTGGCGTCTGAGGCAGTCCCTGTGGGGTTGTCGTCGAGGTACTGATGGGAGGCGCTGAAGGAGTTGACGCCCGCCCCCAGGTTCAGGGTGGTGCTGGGCGACCCATCGCCCCAGGTGATGACCACGGTCTGGGTGTCCTGGGCGCCGGGGTCGGTGATGCTGCCGGTCAGGGTAGCGTTATCGTTCTCGCTGACGGTAGCCGGGGTCACCTGGAGGTTGCTGACCAGGGGGGCTACATTGCTCACCGTCACGACGGCGCTATCCGTGGTCACCCCTCCATCGCCGTCGTCCACTTGCACGCTCACCGTCGCCACCGCTGGCCCATCAACCCCGTTGAAGGTGACGCTCTGCCCAGCAGTCTCATACAGGCCGTCGCCGTTCAGGTCCCAGGCGTAGGTCAGGGGGTCCTGGCTACCCGCGGGGTCGCTGCCAGAGGCGCTGAGCGTCACACTGGAGCCTTCCGCTACCGTGTAGGGGCCTCCGGCGTCAGCCGTGGGCGTCACGTTGGTGACACTGACGTCGGCGGTGTCGGTGGCGCAGGCATTGTCGTCGTCGCACACCTTCAGCTTCACCGTGAGGGAGGATGGCCCGTCCTTCCCGGCGGCGGAGAAGGTCGGGTTCTGGCCAACCGTCTCGTAGGCGCCATCGGCGTCCAGGTCCCAGGCGTAAGTCAGCGGGTCATTGTCGGGGTCGGTGCCTGAGCCGCTCAAGGCGACCGAGCTCCCCTCTGCCACGCTGTAAGGGCCTCCCGCGTCTGCGGTGGGTGGACTGTTTGGCGGCACGTCCCCCGGGTCGCAGGCCGCGCCAATGCCATCCCCGTCCCAGTCTTCTTGCCCGGCGTTAGCCACCAGCGGGCAGTTGTCGCCCGGGTCTTCCACCCCATCGTTGTCGTCGTCGGCGTCGCAGGCGTTGCCGGCCCCGTCGCCGTCGGTGTCCAACTGGTCTGCGTTGGGGATACCGGGGCAGTTGTCCTGGTCGTTGGGGATGCCGTCGTTGTCGCTGTCCGGCGTCGCCGTAATGAGCTGGAGCACAATCGTCAGGTACTGGTCCTGGGTGATGCCCTGGCTGAGGGCGAAGGGGAAGAAGCCGCTGCCCGCCGGGGGATAGGTGACGACGGAGTAGCTGCCAGGCAGCAGGAACTGCTTGAACTTGCCCGCGGCGTTGCTGGAGGAGTACGAACTCACATAGGCATAGAAGGAGAGCCCGTCAAAGCTGAGCTGGGGACAGCACATGTAGCTCTGGACCTGGGCGCCGGGGATGGGGTTCCCCACCGAGTCCTGCACCTTCCCGTAGACGTAGACGTTGTTGAACTTGATGACCTGGTACATGCTCTCCTGGATGCTGATGTAGGCCCCCCACAGGCTCCAGTAGGTGGAGCCGCTGCAGGAGGCGTCCTCGCACCGGGAGCCCCAGATGTTGAGGTAATAGGTCCCCGGCGCTACCCCAATGGAGAACTCGCCGTTGCTGTTGGTGTAGGTGGTCACGCAGACCGAGTAGCATAGCTGTATGCCGTTG
>JACQUH010000213.1 GCA_016210375.1 Chloroflexota bacterium | reverse complement strand
AGGAGGGACCACAGGGGGAGAGGTCAGAACCACAGTGAAGAATACGAGTCTCGCAGTCCAGAGACAGCAACCGAAGCGCGCAACCGCGCTGAGCCAGGGAGAGACCCATGACCAGGGTGACCGAAATACGGGCCAGGGAGCAGGTCCCACCAGAGCACCAGGCCGCCTTTGATGAAGTGGTGTCCCTCTATAGCGGACGGATTGTCGGGCCGTTTCGCGTGCTGCTCCACTCCCCCGAGCTGGCGAGGCGGGTCTGCAGCATTGGGGCCTTCCTACGGCGAGACTCGCCGCTGCCGGCCAGCGCCAGGGAGCTGGCCATCATTACTGCCGCCCGGGAGTGGGACTGCCTGTATGAGTGGTATGCCCATGAGCCTGGCGCCCAGCGAGCGGGGGTGAGCCAGGAGGCCATAGAAGCCGTCAGGGCCCGCGATTCCCGGGCCCTTCTGGCCCCTCAAGAGGACCAGGTGGTCCAGTACGTCAATAGCTTGCTGCGCTTCCACCGGGTCCCGGACCCACTGTTCAGAGAAGTGCTGGCGAGGTTCGGCGTCCGCGGGACTTTGGACCTCACGGCAACAATCGGCTTCTACCGCGTCCTTGCCTGCGCGCTCAACGCCTTTGAGGTCCCGCCCGATGGGCCCATTGACCTCCCGATTAGCCCAAGGCCCACGGCCCAATCCCCCAGGGACGCAACAACGCCGCCCTATCACGGGGCTTCCGTCCGCATCCCTGTCGTCACCGCCAGGGAGGGCCTGCCCGAGGAGCACCGGCCGATCTTTGATGAGATCGCTGGCAGCAGAGGCGGACGGGTCGCTGGGCCGTTCCAGGTGCTGCTGCATAGCCCAGAGCTGGCCCGGCGCATCGCCCATGCCGGCTCCTACGTCCGCTTTCAGTCCCTCCTGCCGCCAGACGTGCGAGAGCTGGCCATCATCGCCGCAGCCAGGATGAGCGACTGCGTCTATGAGTTGGCCGCCCATGAACCCCTGGCGCGCCAGGCAGGCGTGGGGGAGCAGGCCATCGCCGCCCTGCGGGACGGAGGCCGTCTTTCTGACGTACCGCCAGCAGAAGCCCAGGTGATTCAGTTTACCCAGGAGTTGCTGAAGACCAACCGTGTTTCAGAGGCCACGTATCAGGCCGCCCTGGGCCGCTTTGGAGACCAGGGCCTGGTGGAGCTATCGGCCACCGTCGGCTACTACAGCATGATCGCCTGCGTGCTGAACGCCTTTGAGGTACAGCCGTAGGGCTGGCATACGGACATACGGGCATACAGGCATAGGTTTGCACCAACTCCACTCTCTTGTATTGTTGTTGGGACAAATCTTCTGGTGGTATCCTTCAGGCAGCCTGAGCCTAGAGGATAGTCATGGTGTTTCTGTTGGGGTTCCTGTCCGGGATTGTTGCCAATCAGGTGTTCGGGATGATTACTAGAGCTTTGCCACAGACTTGGGTTAGGTGGAGGGTGGAACTCACTGGTGCTGGGTACTCTGATGAGCTTATGGGTTTTACACAAGTGGTCGTTCATGTTGAGGTGACGCCGCCTGTCTGGTGGAAACGGTTGCTCATGGAGCCGATGTCCGAGTATCTAGTGATGATGGCTTCACTTGATGGTAATAGGAAAGGGCAACGTGTTCCTTGGACAGAGGGGGATGCCATGTCGTATCTGTTCAGAATAGACGCCCCTATATTACGCTGGGCGCAAATACTATCCTGTACTCAAAATGGCGTGTTTCTTTGTGACCGTTATCCCCAGGACAGAGTTCCAGATGGGGAGCACCGCCTGCAGTTGGTCGTCAATCGCGCTGGGGATGGCGAGGCGGACTCCATGACGGTGGTATTTGAGGTGAAAGGCAACGAGGTGGAGATTCTTGGATTCGAGGATTAATTAAACCCAAGTGCAGGTTTTAAGAAGGAGCTTACCAATGGCGCTTCTGTTGGACCGCGCCGCCATCCAGGGCCTGCTGGATATGAAGCAGGCCATCGCCATCATGGAGCAGGCGTTCGCCGAGCTGGCGAACGGCTCGGTGGAGATGCCGCAGCGCACCGCCATGCCAGACCCGCAGCGGGCCGGTCTGGCCCTCTTCATGCCGGCCCACCTCAAGGGCATGGGCGCCTTGGGCATCAAGAACGTGACGGTCTACCGCAACAACCCTGCAAACCATGGCCTGCCCACGACCCTGGCCACCATCACCCTCCTTGACCCCGGGACAGGAGCGGCGCTGGCAATCATGGATGGAGGCTACATCACCGCCATGCGCACCGGCGCTACCTGTGGCGTGGCCACCAGGTACATGGCGCGCCAGGAGGCGTCTGTCGCCGGCGTCCTGGGCATGGGCGTCCAGGCCCGCACCCAGCTATCCGGCATATGCGCCGTGCGGCCCATCCGGCGCGCCGTCTGCTTCTCCGTGGACGCCCCTCCGGCGCAGACCGCCTTTGTTGAGCAGATGAGCCGCGAGCTGGGCATTCCGGTGGAGGTGGCGCGTTCCGTCCAGGAAGTGGTGGAGCAGGCCGACGTGCTTGCCCTGGCCACCTCTGCCCAGCAACCTATCATGAGCGGCAGATGGCTGAGGCCCGGGACTCACATCAACTCCGTGGGCTCCCACACCCCCGATGCCAGGGAGATGGACACAGAGTGCGTGACCCGCGCCTCAAAGGTGGTGTGCGACCTCACCTCGGCCTGCATGGCGGAGGCGGGAGACTTCCTTATCCCCATCCGGGAGGGCGCTTTCGCGCGGGAGCGCATCCACGGCGACCTGGGGGAGATGGTGACTGGCCGGAAGAGGGGACGGGACAACCCCAGCGAGATCACCCTGTTCAAGACGGTTGGCCTCTCGGTGGAGGACATCGCCACGGCGCACTTTGTGTACCAGGAGGCCCTGCGCCGCGGCGTGGGCGCCTCCTTTGACTTCTAGTGTCCTGTATCAGAGATTCGTTGCATTCAGGGATTGGCATGGACTTGTCATGCTGAACGAAGTGAAGCATCTGGGGCGGTGGGAGACCCCACCCCAGATTCTTCGCTGACGCTCAGAATGACCTGTGCTGCGAACTTCAAGGACACCACACGAGCGCCCGTCAGGTCATGTCCCTGAAACGGTAGCCGACCCCCGGTTCGGTAATGATGAACTCTGGACGGTCCTCGTCGGGCTCCAGCTTCTTGCGCAGTCGGCGGATGTAGGCCCAGAGGTACTCTGACTCCTGGCCATACTCCGGCCCCCAGACAGCGTTGAGGAGGGAGCGGTGGGTGAGCACCTTGCCAGCGTTGCGGGCCAGGAGGGTCAGCAGGCTGTACTCTGTGGGTGTCAGCTTTAGCTCCTGGCCCTGCATGGTCACCCTGCGAGCGGAGAAGTCAATGCGCAGGCCGCTGGTCTCCAGGGGTGGCACCGAGCCACCCCCTTCGTGGCGCACCCTGCGCAGGGCGGCGCGCACGCGGGCCATCAGCTCGTCTACGCCAAAGGGCTTGGTCATGTAGTCGTCGGCCCCCAGGTCAAGGGCCTTCACCTTGTCCTGCTCCCTGCCCCGGGCGCTGAGGATGATGATGGGGACATCGGAGCTTTGCCGGATGCGGCGGCACACCTCAAAGCCGTCCGGTCCGGGCATAGTCAGGTCCAGGAGGATCAGGTCCACCACCTGCTCCTCCGCCTGCTTCAGGGCCTCGGTGCCGTCGCTGGCGGCGAGCACCTCAAAACCCCGCGCCTTCAGGTTCGCGGTGACGTATTTGACCGTCTCTGGCTCGTCGTCCACCACCAGGACGCGCTGGTTCCTGTTCATGGGGTCACTCTCTTGAAGATAAGCTGCGTCGCCGTCGCCCCTGGGCCAGGGGGAGAGTAAGAAAGAAGATGGAGCCTTTGCCCGGGTTGTCCTCCACCCAGATCCTGCCGCCGTGGGCCTCCACAATGGACTTGCAGATACTCAGCCCCAAGCCAGTGCCGGGCGAGCGGAAAGCCTTGCTTTGCTCCAGGCGCACAAACCTCTCAAAGATGCGCTCCTTGTCCTGGTCCGGGACCCCCATGCCCTGGTCATGAACGCTGAGGCGCAGGTAAGCGCCATCCATCTGGGCGGATATGGTGATCTGGGTTCCAGGAGGAGAATACTTGGCAGCGTTCTCCAGAAGGTTCTCCAGGACGCGCTCCGCGTGGACGGGGTCTACAGCCAGACGAGGCAGGTTTCTGGTGACGTCCATCTCCACGATGTGGTCCTGGAGAAAGTTAGCGGTGCGTTCAATAGCGCCCAGGACAAGGCTCGCGGCGTCAACAGGCTCAGGGCGCATCATCGTCCGCCCGCTATCCAAACGGGACATCTCCAGCAGGTCGCTGACCAGGCGGCTCAACCGGTCGGCCTCTCGCTCAATGCTCCTCATGAAGTCCAGCTTGGTCTCTTCGTCCCACTGGATGTCTGGCTGGAGCAGGCTGGAGGAGAACCCCTTGATGTGAGAGAGGGGTGTGCGCAGCTCGTGACTGACCAGGGAGATGATGTTGTCCCGGACCTCGTCCACCTCCTTGCGCTGGGTAATATCCCGCACCGTCTCCACAACGCCGACCACCTGGCCGGCGGCGTTCAGGATGATGTCGGCCAGGAGGGCCACCGGCACCGGACGTTCCTTGCCTGGCAGCATTGCCTCCATGACGTAGCCGGGTCTCTGGGCGGCGATGGCCTGGCGAGCCGGGCACGCCGTCTGGCAGAGGGACCGGCCATTCTGGGTCATGTACTGGAAGACATCCCAGCAACGCAGCCCCAGGATATCCCGGGGGTCCTTGTTGACCATGCGAGCGGCGTGAGGGTTCACCCGCCGGATGCGCCAGTCGGCGTCCAGGGTGTAAATGCCCTCGGTCATGCTGTTGATGATGGCTTCCAGGGAGATCCGCTCCTGAATGGCCTCCTTGCGCCGCTCCTCAGCCTCGGCGAAGAGCCGGGCGTTCTCCATAGCGATACCCGCCTGAGCGGCAAACATGGCGATGAGCTGGGCGTCAATGTCGGAGAAAGGCCGGCCATCCTCCTTGTCCGTGAGGTAGAGGTTGCCCCGGGTCTGGCCACCGTACCGTATCGCTATGCCCAGGAGGGACTTCATCGCCGGGTGGCCTGGGGGAAACCCACCAGTGGAAGGATGCTGGGAGATGTCTTCAATGCGGAGGGGATCGGTGGAGTCCAGGATGAGGCCCAAGAGGCCCTTACCGGTGGGAAGACTGCCGATGTCCCTGCGCGCCTCCTCGTCAAGCCCAGAGGTAATGAAGGACGTGATCTTGCGCCCTTCGTCCATGACGCTCAGGGCTGCATACCGGCACCCCAATAGGTTGCGGGCGTGATCCACGATACGCTGTAGAAGTTTCTCAAGGGAGAGCTCCGCGGTGATTCCCTGGGTGGCCTCGGCCAACACAAGCAACTCTTTCAGCAAATGGGCTGTGGCCCTTGCCGAGGCAGGGTCTGATAGACCGAGATCACGGTGCGCTTTCATGACGCCTCTTGCTGTTGGTCTTGCATATTCTACCATCTATGGGGAGGCTGCAATGCCAAAGGGGGAGGAGGGATCGTATGCTTTCTAGTGGGCGGAGCCCCCCGACTTACGGTGTCGGCCAAACGACCTAACCCCCTCTGGCTCCCCCTT
>JACQUH010000205.1 GCA_016210375.1 Chloroflexota bacterium | reverse complement strand
TGTACATGCGGTACAGCTCTGCGGCGAAGAGGGCAGCCTCCTCTCCACCGGCAGCGGCGCGGATCTCTACAAAGGCGTTGCGAGCGTCGTTGGGGTCCTTGGACAGCAGGGCGATCTGAAGCTCCTCCTGGAGCACGGACTGCCTGGACTGGAGGGCGTCAATCTCCTCTTTGGCCAGGTCCGCCATAGCTGGGTCCTGGGTCTCCTGAAGCAGGGCTTTCGCCTCCTGAAGCTCCCGCACGGTTCCCCTGTAGGTGCGGTAGGTGGCCACGGTGGGCTCCAGGGAAGCGCGCTCCTTGCCGAGGGCCATCAGGCGCGCCGCATCGGTGGCCACCAGAGGGTCGGCCATAAGACGCTCAATCTCCAGGTAGCGCTGCTCCATGGCAGCGAACTTGTCAAACATGGCGATCGCGTTTCCCATGAAAAGATGACGCAAGGCAACCTGGACTCATTGTACCTGCTGGCGCCTCTCCTGGGCAAGGAAGTGTAGCAGCCCATGAGCTGTGAGGCAGGGCAGGGGAAGGAGGGGTTCCGTTTGCTTTAGCAGGCTGCGGAAAAAGGGGAGTACAGAGGGGAGAAGCCCCTTTGTCGGGAGTCTGAGGGTGTCCCTCAGATACCAATTCTTCTCCCTTCCTGGCCAGAGCCTGTCCTGAGTAGGCCGAAGGAAAGGGGGGTAGGGGGATGGGCAGAGGAGTTTTTCAGCACCCTGTCAGGGCGTTCTGCATCACCCCGATTGATGGTTATTTACAAGATAATCTGCCAATTGGGTTCCGACCTAACCCCCTCTGGCTCCTCCTTCCCGCACGGGAAGGGGGAGAAGATAGGTTTGAAACGGTGTGATGCGGCTTTGCCGCATCACACCGTTTCTTCAGAATATCGTCCCCCTTTCCTCCCAGGAGAGGGGGACCACAGGGGGAGAGGTCAGAGCAGGCGACGAACAATTGAGTACATGACCATAGGTGCCAGGCTTAGATTCGGTTAACCCCCGACTTCAGTCTGGGCACATGAAACCACGCAAAAGCAAACAGAACCGCCCATTGACAGGGCTTGCGCCTTCTGGTAGATTGTCCAGGACAGCGAACATTCGTCCTATCATGTGCTCGTTCAGTACAGGGAGGGAAGCGTGAAAAAGCTTTCCGAGCGCCAGCAGCGTATCCTTCGTTACATCGGGGACTTTCTTGAAGAGCATGGGTTTCCTCCATCGGTGCGGGACATCCAGCACGCGTGCGATATCAGCTCCACCTCGGTGGTGGACTACAACCTGCGCATCATAGAGCGGGAAGGGCATATCCGCAGGTCGCCGGAAATCTCTCGTGGTATTGAGGTCCTGAATGGACGCGGGGTAAGGAGCAACACCAGCCTTGTGCCTCTATTGGGAGTGATCGCTGCCGGCCAGCCCATACCGGTGCTGGCCCCGGAGGATTTCAGCGCCAGTGAGCCGATGGACACCCTGGATATAGCCACCAGCATGCTCGGCGGAGAGAAAGAGGTCTATGCCCTACGGGTACGCGGTACCTCTATGATAGATGCCTTGATAGACGACGGCGACGTGGTGCTGATCAAGCCCAGCAAGGAAGCACGCAATGGGGACATGGTGGTGGCGTGGCTCAAGAGGGACAAGGAGGCGACGCTCAAGCGCTTTTATCTGGAAGGGAACAGGGTTCGCCTACAGCCTGCCAACTCCCAGATGCCCCCCATCTATGTAGATGCCGGGGACGTGGAGGTGCAGGGCAAGGTGGTGACGGTGATCCGTAATCTGGCGTGACCCTGGCCTGGGGCCTGGTACCCAGTACAAAGACCAAGGCGGCAATGGACCAACTATTGCCGCCTTGGTCTTTTTCCTAGTCGGAGGAGGGCAGCTTCCGGGGCTGCTGGATCTCCATTTCGGTGTCGTGGCAGTGGATGGCGCCATCGCCGGCCTTGGTGCACAGCACCGTCGTTCCACACTTGGGGCACTGGTATCGTTTACCCAGTTGGTTGGCCATGAATTGCCTCTCCGAGTCTCCTGATGGTCTGAGACCTACTTCTTGACGAGGGGGTCGCCGTGGCACTTGATAGTGCCAGTGCCGCCCTTCGTCACAATGAACTCCGCGCCGCACTTGGCGCAGACGTAGCGCTTTCCTGTTTCGTTCGCCAAGGACGTACTCCAAAGCCTTCAAGGACTGTTCTGAGATTATAGGGGAGGAGTGGAGGCAAGTCAACGCTAGGGAGTACGTAGTGTGATATTGCTCACAAGAAAGCTGCTTGCCCTTGACCCGGGGGCTGCGCCCTGCGGTTTTGCCTGAACTCGGCAGCGCTGTGTACAATGCATTCAGCATAAGCGATCTCCTTGCGGCGACCCCGTTAGCGGTCCGCTTGTTGAGGTGTGATGCATCCCAAGCACTTCTCCTGGGAAAATGCCTCCGCTGAGTTGCCCTGGCTCCGCCAGCAGCTTGGGGCCATCAATGCCTTTCGCCAAGAGCTGGCAGGCCTTCAGCGGCGGTTGCAGGACCTCTTGCGGAGCATCGGCGCCAACGGCCATGGCATCAGCGAGGAGTCAATTGCCGAGGCCAGGAGCGCCGTGGATGGTGCGGCGAGCAGGCTGGCGCGCCTGGCCCAAGAGGTGGCTGATCGGGGCATCATCTTGCGGGACGTGGAGCGGGGACTCATAGATTTTCCTGCGTACCGGGAGGGCAGGGAGGTCTACCTGTGCTGGCTCCTGGGAGAAGACGAGATCCTGTACTGGCACGAGTTGGACGCAGGGTATCCTGGACGGCAGCGGTGGTAGGGGGTGAGGAGATGACGCTTTCTACGGCCGTCTTGCCCCTCAGGGCCCGGGTCCTCCAGAGGGCCCACGCCCTGGGCTTTGACCTGGTGGGCATCGCCTCGGCGGAGCCCTTTGAGGCGCACCGCCAGGCAGCGCAGACGCGCGTGCGCCAGGGGCGCATGGAGGGCATGGCGTGGTTCACCGAGGAGCGCGTCCAGCGGGCGGCGGACCCCCAGGCGCTGCTTCCGGGCGCTCGCTCCATCGTCGTGGTGGGCCTCAGCTACTTGCCCCCAGAAGAGGTCAAACGAGCAGACGGGCAAACTGGCAATGTAGGTGATTTTCCTTCCGTTCGCCCTGGACCCTTAGAAGGGGGTGAACGGAAGGAACAGGGTTCTCAACCCCTGTTGCCAACGGGCAAAGTAGCCCGGTACGCCCGCTGGACGGACTACCACAGTGCCATCAAAGCAAAGCTGCTGGACCTGGCGGCGGCTTTGCCGGCGGAGGCAGGCCACGGGGTCAGGGCGCGGGTCTTTGTGGACGACGGCCCGCTCCTGGAACGGGCGGCGGCGGAGCGGGCCGGCCTCGGCTGGTTCGGCAAGAACACCAACATCCTCACGCCTTCCCATGGCTCCTGGGTCTTCCTGGGGGCGCTGGTGACCGACCTGCCCCTGGAGCCCGATGCTCCCCTCAAGAAGACCTGCGGAGCGTGCGTCCGATGCATCCCAGCCTGCCCCACTAGGGCTATTGTATCGCCCTACATCCTGGACGCTCCCCGGTGCATCTCCTACCTCACGATAGAGCACCAGGGGCCGATTCCCTCGTCGCTGCGCCCCCTGGTGGGCGATTGGGTCTTTGGCTGCGACCTGTGCCAGGAGGTCTGCCCCGTGAACCGGAAGGTCCAGGCGGCGGCCATGCCGACCCTGAAGCGCACGGGTTACGACGCCCTGGAGCTACTGCCGCTGCTGTCCATGACCCAGGAGCAGTTCTCAGCCCGCTTCCGGAACACGCCTGTCCAGCGGGCGAAGCGAGCAGGGATCCAGCGGAACGCCTGTGTGGCCCTGGGCAATCTGGGCGACCAACGGGCGGTGCCAGGCTTGGGCCTGGCGCTGAAGGAGGGTGAGGCCCTGGTGCGAGGCCACGCCGCCTGGGCCCTTGGACGCCTCGGTGGGCAGGAGGCGGAGCGCCTGCTCAGAAAGGCGCTGGCCCGGGAGACGGACCCCTATGTGCAAGGAGAGGTGGTGGAGGCGCTGCGGGCCGCCGGCCAGGAAAGGGGTGGGCCTTCCTGATGGCCGTTAGCGAGAGACTGTCTCAGAACAGCCTCATTTACCCCAGCCTGAAGGCTGGGGCAGATGCCGCCCCCTGAAGGGGGCGGTGCCAATACGAGTTTTGAGATAGTTACTAAATAACCTAACCCCTTCTGGCTTCCTCCTTCCCCTTGGGGAAGGGGGAGAAGATACATTTGAATCAGTGTGATGCGGCTCTGCCGCATCACACTGATTCTTAAGTCTGTCGTCCTCCTCTCCCTTGGGAGAGGCTGACTGGCTTCGGAGGGACATCTGTGGCACGGCAAAGCCGTGCCACAGATGTCCCCGCTTTCATCCCTGCGGCGCGAAGGGGGTATTGAGGGGGCTCGCTTGATTGTTCGTGACCACAAGGAAAGGGGTCATGCTGTGAAGAGCGCCCGCACCAGGAAGGCGGCAAGGAACAGAGAGGCCAGGGCGAAGGCCAGGTTGGGGTGGCCCTTGCCTCTGCCGCGCGTGTAGAAGTACGCGCCGGGCAGGATGAAGGGGGAGAGGAGGCCGTAGATGGCGATGTGCAGGATGGTGGAGGGCCGCAAGCCGAAGGCAAGAAGGGACAGGCCCAACAGCACCTGAAGAGCCAGCACGGAAGCGCCGGCTATCAGCAGCGCCCGGTACCCGGGGGAGAGGTAGCCCGGGTGCTGGCGATGGGATGCCAAGCCGTACAGGGCGCACGCCACCATCAGGGCGATGCCCAGGTAGGCGTCGGCGCGGTGGAGAGTGAGGAGAAGGGAGGGCATAGGGGGACCAAGAAACTGTTTCAGATCGGTTTCTCATACCCCCGCCTGAAGGCGGGGGCATCATGCGCACCCGTATGGGTAGTGAGCAAATACATTGCCAGTGAGGTCCGACCTCTCCCCCTGTGGTCCCCCTTTCCTGGGAGGAGAGGAGGACAATTCGCTGAAGAATCGGTGTGATGCGGCAGAGCCGCATCACACCGATTCTTGAGGTTGTGGTTCCCCTCTCCGAGAGGGAAAGGGGGAAACAACAAATGTGGGTAACTGGGCACGGCTCCGACGTGCCCAGTTACCCACGATAGTAACCTCACCATCCCCGCGGCCATCCGCGCCAGGAGATGGTACGCGCACCTTCCCAGGGCGCAGCGAGGAGGGTTCCATTGCCCTGGCGCTGGAAGCAAAGGGCGGGATACAACGCTCTTGCGCAGCCAGCCCGGGCTCCCTACTGTTATGCTACACCTATGCGCTCCCTCGCCACCGCTTTCCTGCTCCTCCTGTTCCTGGCCGCCGTCGTGGGCCACGACACCCTGTCCCTGACGCCCGTCCAGCAGCTTGCTGCGCCGTACCATTTCAACCTGGTGGTGTGGGAGGCCAAGAACCTGCCCTCCAAGTGGAGCTACCTGGCCCTGACCAACCTGTTCCCGTTCCGGCCTACCAGCCAGGAACGGCTGGCCCAGGTGCAGGAATACTTTCGCCTTCAGGGGCAGGTAGCCTCGGTGGAGTGGAGCCTGGGCCGCGCCGCTGCCACAGCCTCGCCGGAAGGCACGGCCCTGGAGGCCCAGCTAGCTGGCCTCCGGCGGCAAATCGCCCGGTTGCGCCCTTCCGTGGAGGAGGCGCTGGAGTCCTTGATCACCAGCGCTTTGAGGGAAGAAGGCATCTCCCCCCGCGTGGGCAAGATAGCCTTTCCCCCTGTGGACTTTGCCCTGGACCCCTTGCCAACCATCCTCATCATTTCTCCCCGGGACCGCATAGAGCGTAGCGCCTCCCACCTTCTCGTGCCGGGGATTCCGCCTTCGGCCCGCGCTGTGCTGGAGGAGGCCATCGCCAGCAAAGAGGACCTCTCGGCCCTGGTGGAGGACCTGGGAGGAATATCCACGTATCCTTCCATCATTCAATCCGTTGACCTGCGCGTTGCCCTGGTCATTGGCAGCCACGAGTGGCTGCACAACTACCTCTTCTTCTACCCGCTGGGTCGGAGTTACCAGAAGGATGGCGACATGGCTAGCCTGAATGAGACGGCTGCCAACATCTTTGGCGAGGAGCTGGGCAATCGTATCTACAGCCGCCTCACTGGGACGCCGGAGCCGGCGCTGCAACCCCCGGGAGGCCCTTCTCAGCCCTGCCCCACGGACCAGTTCTGCTTCGGGCGGGAGATGTACGAGACCCGTGTGCGTACCGACGAGCTCCTACAGGAGGGCAGGATTGAGGAGGCGGAAGCCTACATGGAGGAACGCCGCCAGCTCTTTGTGGCCAACGGCTACTCTCTTCGCAAGCTGAACCAGGCCTACTTCGCCTTTCATGGCACCTACGCCGATAGCCCGTCCTCGGTGAGCCCCATCTATGGGCAGCTTTACCAGCACCGGCTGGCGTCCCCGTCCCTTGCCGCTTTCATCCACGCCCTCCAGGACATCTCCAGCTACGACCAGTTCCTGGCCCTGTTAGGGCAGGGGGACGGTGGCCGCCAGGCACAGTAGGCGGCCCTCCCCAGGGCTTATGTTTGCCTCTTGCCGTGTGGGGTGCCTTGACTCCTTCTTGTGGAGTTGCTGTCTCCGCAATGAAACCTTGCCCCACCTTGCAACAGACCCCGTCCTGTTTGCTTGGGGGTGTTCTGTATCCCCCCCCGACATATGGTCATTTACAAAATAATCTGCCAATTGGGTTCCAATCTAACCCCTTCTGGCTCCTCCTTCGCTTCCCCGTTCGCTACGCTCAGGGCTTCGGCTCACTCAGGAGCTTGCCCTGAGCGAAGCGCAGGGACAGGCTCTTCCCCCAGGGGAAGGGGGAGAAGAGAGGTTTGAATGGGTGTGATGCGGCTTTGCCGCATGACACCCATTCTTCAAAATATCGTCCTCCTCACCTCCCAGGGGCTTTGCACCAAAAGTCAGGAAGGTGCAGGAAACCTGGGGTTTCCTGCCGGGGTCTGGGGTGTCCCCAGATTCAAATTCCCCCTCTCCTGCAGGAGAGGGAGACAAAGGGGGTGAGGTTGGGTCTCATTGGCATCATAATTGGTCAATGACCATCAGGGGGCGGCGCCAAAGCGACTCTTGAGATAGTTACTAGGAAGGTGGGGGTTGTGGCTTCGCCGCAACACCCCCTCTTCAGTAACATTCTTGTGTGAGTTGACACGCACCTACCTTCCTGCAAACCTTCCCCCCTTGCCAACACCGCAGAAATGGAGTATATGTAGGGCGTAATTTCGGCCAAAAGGCCGCAGAAGGAGGATCGCGTGACCACGCCAGTGGGTATCCAAGACCCGGTCTTGAGGACGGCGGACTACGTACTGTCCCGCTTGACGTCCTATTTTGGGAACCGGCCGGAGCAGTTCCGGATCTTCATGGATGGCAACGTGAAGGCAGAGGGATGGCTTCCCGCCGAGGCGTATGCGGCCCTGAGCGGCCCCGTATCCCGGAGCACCGTGAAGGTGAATCTGGTGCGGGGCAAGGCCCAGGGGAGCGATAAGTTTGACCCGGACCTGGAGCTGGACATCAACAAGGAGTTCCACCAGCTTGCGGTGGTGCCCGTCCTCACCAGCGCGGACGAGCCGATGTCTGTGCAAGTGGAGAAGCGACTGGCTTCCTACTTCCAGTGGCTGACTGGCCCCCTGGCCCCCAGGGCGATGCTCTACGTCCTGGCCTGGCCCGCCAGCACTGACGACGCCGACTGGAAGGCGGCTATTGCGAAGGCGCAGTCCAGCTACAATGCCAAGCCCTTTGGCCAGATGCAGTTCGTTATTCCCAGGCCTCCGCGGCCAATGGTCCGCGCTGCGGCAGCCATGTTCCTGCCAGCCAGCAGGGTGCCGGCGGAACCAGCGAGGGCAAGAGAGTAACGCAGCCCTTCGCCTCCTGACCTCTCCCCGTGTCGTCCCCCTCTCTCGCCCTAGACGGGAGAGGGGGACAGGAGTTTATGGAGGGTCGTCTCCCTTACCCGCCGTGCCCCTGGTGCTCCGGGAGAGCCTCAGAGGTGGAGGCCTGGTCGCCGTCTCGGCCCTCTTGCCGGCTCAGCTCTCGGGCCTTCTGGCCGAAGCGCTCCAGACTCCGGAGTAGGGCATGGTTCAGGGTGCCCTCTCGGTAGCTGCCCTTCTCGTCGGGCTGACCCATGGGCATGCCCGTCAGGAGCTCTATACCCTGGTCAATGGTATCCACAGCGTATAGCCGGAACCTCTCCTCCTTCACCGCCTGCACCACGTCCTCCCGCAACACCAGGTTCTTGATGTTGGCCCTGGGGATAATGACCCCCTGCTCGCCGGTGAGACCTCTGGCCCTGCACACGTCGTAGAAGCCCTCTACCTTGGAGGTAACGCCGCCGATGGCCTGCACCTGGCCGAACTGGTTGACAGAGCCGGTGACGGCGAAACCCTGCCGAATAGGTGCCCCCGCCAGACTGGAGAGCATGGCGTACAGCTCCGCAGCGGAGGCGGAGTCGCCCTCCACCTCGTCGTAGGTCTGCTCAAAACCAATGGAGGCGCGGATGCTCAGCGGCCGGTCCTGGCCGTACTTGCCCATGAGGTAGCCGGTGAGGATAAAGAAGGCCTTGTTGTGGATTCGGCCGCTCATCTGGGCCTCGCGGTCTACGTTGGCCACCTGGCCCCGACCCAGGGAGGTGCTGGCAGTAATGCGCACGGGCCGTCCGAAAGCGTAGTCGCCCAGGCTGAGGACTGACAGGCCGTTGACCTGGCCCACCACCGCGCCCTGGACGTCTATCATCAGGGTGCCGTCGTTGGTCATGTCCTGGAGCCGCTCCTCCGTGAGATTGGAGCGATATATTTTCTCCTGAACGGCCTTGGTCACATGGCGGTCCATTACCAGGGGGCTGTCGCCATCGCGCCGCGCCCAGTAGTCGGCCTCGGTGATGAGGTCCGCGACGTCAATGAAGCGGGTGGTCAGGCGCGTCTGGTCCTCCACCAGGCGAGAGGCGTACTCAATGAGCTTGGCGACGGCGGTCTTGTGGAAAGGTTTGACATTCGCGTCCCTGCACCGATTGCAGACAAAGGAGGCGTAGAAGCGGGAGTTCTCCGGCGTCTTTTCCATGGAGAGGTCAAAGTCAGCCTTGACCTTAAAGAACTTGCGGAAGTCCTCGTCGGCGCGCTGCAGCAGACTGAAGAGG
>JACQUH010000204.1 GCA_016210375.1 Chloroflexota bacterium | reverse complement strand
GCTTCACCGGCAGCACCACCACCGACGTCCCATCCGCCTGCGTCTTGACCTCTACCTTCACCCCAGCGCTTACCTCTACCACGGCCCCTGTTGCGTCCTTGGCGCTGGCCCCGGCGCTCACCGTGGGCTTCACGTCCACCGTGACACTGATCGTGTCCTTCGCCGTGGGCTTCGCCTTCGGCGGCTCGGGAGCCAGCGGCGTCGCGGCAACAGACTCCGAGGCCGGGCCTGTGCCCCTGGCATTGGTGGCCTTGACGCTGAAGGTGTACGTCACACCGTTCACCAGGTCAGTGACATCCTTAACGGACACACCACCGCCAATCCCCGTTATCTCCACGCCTCCCGGGTCCACGACAATAGTGAACGAGATGATCTCGGTGCCCCCTGTGGTGCCAGCGATCCACCTTACCCTCACCCGGCCGTCGCCCGCCTCCGCCGTTACGTTCTGCGGAGCGCCAGGAGGGAAGGTTGTCACGGTGGTGACGCCGCTGCCAACTCCGGTGGAAGGCGCAGCCGGCGTCACGGCGTTGGAAGACCCGGAGACCTGGCCAGCGCCCGCCGCGTTCACCGCCTGAACGGTAAACGTGTAGGTAGCGCCGGCGGTGAGGCCGGTGACAGTACAGCTAAGAACATTCCCCACACTGCAGCCCCCGCCTGGATTCCCCGTCACCGTGTACCCGGTGATGACCGCGCCGCCGTTGTCCGTGGGTGCGGTCCAGGTCACCGTGGCCTCAAGGGTGCCTGCCGTGGCCGTCCCGATGGCCGGCGCGCCAGGCGTGGTCCTGGGGGTGGCGGCAACAGACGACGAGGGGTCGCCGGTACCCACGGCGTTGGTGGCCTCCACCGTAAAGGTGTACGACGTGCCGTTGGCCAGGCCAATAATTGTGCAGCTAAGAACATTGCCCACGCTGCAGCTCCCGCCTGGACTCCCAGTCACCGTATACCCCGTGATGGTGCTGCCGCCGTCGCTCGCTGCGGCCCAGGCCACCGTGACCTGGCCGTTGCCCGGTGTGGCCGACGCAATGGTTGGCGCGCCGGGCTTCGTGACCGCCGCCGTGGGCGTCACGGGGGTGGAGGACGCAGAAGCGCCACTCGTGCCAGCATCATTGGTGGCTGTCACCGTAAAGGTGTACGCCTTCCCGTTGGTAAGGCCAGTAATCTGCCGGCTCAGCGTAACGCCATCGGCGGTGTCCACGGGGGCCAGGTCAACACCGTCCGTGACGTTGCGAGGAATAATGGTGTACCTGGTGATGGCGCTGCCGCCGGTCACGCCAGGGGCAGTCCAGGTCACCGTGGCCTGGCCATCGCCGGCCACGGCGGTCGGGACCCCAGGCGCGCCAGGCGCGGTCGCTGGGAGCGCAGGCGTCACAGCATTGGACGCCACCGAGGGCTGGCTATCGCCCACCTCGTTCCGCGCCGTCACGGTGAAGGTGTACTGGGTGCCATTGCTCAGGCCCGTGAAGACATACGCTGTCTGGGCCCCGCTTACTAGCCTCTCCGACGTGGGCGGTGTGCTGGTTAGCTTGTAGGCCGTGATGGCGCTCCCGTTAGAAGCGGGGGCCGTCCACGTTACGGTGGACTGGCCATTGCCTATGGTGGCGACCACGTTGGTCGGCTTGTCGGGAGTGGTAGCGGGAATCACCGCGTTGGAAGGCGCAGAGGCTGGGCTGGGGCCCACGCTGTTATGGGCGACCACGGTAAAGGTGTAGTTAATACCGTTGCTGAGGCCGGTGACCAGCAGGCTCAGACCGGAAGAGGTGAAGGTCGCACCGCCCGGATTCACCGTCATGACATAGGGCGTCAGGGTCGTGCCGCCGTCGCTGACGGGCGCCGTCCAGCTCACCTGGGCCGACCCCGACACTTCTCCCCGCACTGCCTTGACGTTTAGCGGCTCCGACGGGACGGTAAAGGGCACCAGGTTCTCTTCGGAGGGCACAAACAGGGACATGTGGTCCAGCAACAAGCCCAGCAGGTATTCCGTGAACCCGTTGCCCAGGTCAACGGCGCCGAGCGCCGTCCCGCCGGGCACGTAGCTCTGGCCGTCCACGGTGCCGGATATGCCCGCCAGCTCAAAGACCGCTGGCGGCCCCTGCGTGAGCAGCAGGAAGACCTTGGGCACAGCGCCGCCCGTTGGCCCCTGCACCGTCACCTGCATGACCACAGGCGAGGACAGGTTCACCCGAGCGTCCGTCAAACCAAGCTCAATGCCCACGGCGCCAGGGGGGAAGCCTCCGCCTTCGGGCAGTGACACCTCTTGGGGAGGCAGCAGGCTTTCCGTAATGGGGTTGCCCGCGTCGTCCTTGAACTCCGTGCCCGCGGGCAGCTTTACTGCCGCCTTGGCCTCCCCAGGGGTTGCCTGGGTGCTCTCATTGGTCAGCGTCACCTCCGCCTTCAGGCCGCCCTCGCCCACGGCAACAGGGGAGTTCACCACCGTGCTCTGGGTGGCGTCCGAAACATCCACCGGGGCCTGCACCCTGAAGGAGGGGCTGGAGGGACCCGTGCCGGCGTTTGTCGTGACCCTGAAGGTGTAGGTGCCCTCCGGTAAGGTAGCAGGCACCACCAGCTTCAACGTCGTGCTGGCAAGCTCCAATGGGGTGATGAGGGCGTCGCTGGGCTCAATGGCCACCTTGGTGTCTGTGGCGAGGTTGACGCCGCTCAGCGTCATAGTGGGCGTCGTGCCCCGGACTACCACAGTCTGGGAGAGGCTATTGACGATGGGAAGGTTCACCACCTCGGTGATGGTCACCGTGCTGGCAGACAGCGCCGAGAGGCCCGCCGGCGTCCTCACCCGGAGGTTGTAGACCCCCGCCTTGGCGCCCAACTCAGTTGTTCCCACCACCTGGGTGCTCGTTGCGGAGTTTATGGCGACCAGGATAGTCCGCTTGCCGAATACCAGCCACAGCTCCGAAGCGTTGGCAAGGCCCGTACCATCCGCAGTAACCAGCCGTGGGGCGTCGTTCCCGCCGCCGCCAGATACCGCTGTAATAACCGGCTGCTGCAGCACAGACATTTCCAGGAAAACGCCGGTGGCCCCCGGTTTCACTAATGTCGCGCTGGCAGCTAGGCCGACCAGATTGCCCAGGGCCCCCGCCTTGTAGTAGCTCAGGGTATCGGTCCCCGCCATCCTCACAGCCACCCTGAACTCTTGCAGTTGGAACTCCCCGGGCAGCACCTCCACCAGCGGGTTCAATTTATCAATGACAAAGGTCCCATCCGCCGGGTTGATGCCCACGCTCTTGGTGGAGCCATCCGCGGTTGAGATAGCCAAGGCGGCTGCCCCGGCAAGAGCGCCCAGGTCTCCCGCCGACGCCACCACCCTGCCGCGAACCGTCGTTTCAGCCGGGCCCCGCGGCACTTGCACCGTCACGGGCGGCGAAGACACGTTGCCCGCTCCGTCCGTCGCGGTAGCCAGCAACACGTTCACCTTGCTGGCCGCGAGCGGCACGTTGGCGGTCTGCTCCGAGCCGGTGGCGAGGACGCTCACCAGCGAGCTGCCGCCTGCAATCTTGATTGTGGTGCCAGTGGCAGCCTTGACCTTCACGGCCACGAAGGGAGCTAGCGTCTGGGGGCACGTGGTGATGCCAAGGCCACACGCGTTCACAGTGGGCGGGGCCGGCGGGAGCGTGTCATGGCGGACCTGGAAGGTCACGGGTATGGAGCCGTTCCCAGCGGCGTCCGTTGACAGCACCGTAATCGTCCGCAGCACGTCTGCCGGGGTGGCCGCCACGAGGCCCACGGGCACGTTCTGCGGGGAGCCTGTCCCCACGGCTGAAACCGAGGACACGCCCCCCGTAAGGGTGATGGCAGCGCCAAACTCGGTAGTCAGGTTCACGTTGATTGTCGGCGACTGCGTGAGTGGCGCCACCGGTGCGACAGACAGCGGAGGTGGCGTGGAGTCCTGGGTCACCAGCATGGAGACAGCCAGGGACTTGTTGCCAGCGGCGTCAATGGCCCGCACGGTGAGCAGGTTGTCCTGGTCCAGTTTCAGGTTCACCACGACATTCACCGTAGAGGCAACCACAGCAGTGACGGTGCTCAGACCGCCTTTGACCTCAATAGTCACTCCCGACTCAGGATGGTCTACCGTGAGGGTCACCGAAGAGGCAGAGGTGATGTCCGGGAGCGTGGACACCACTGGCGAATCGGGTTTCTGGGAGTCCTGGCCCACCCCTCGCACTACCGCCGCAGAAACCAGGTTGACTTCGTTTACCACCACGGTGGACAGCAGGTTGTTGGCATTCAGATTCAAGTCAACGTCTATCGCCTGGGGTCCCACGGGAAGCACCACATTCTTCTCCACCGCGTTCAAGCCGCCGGTGATGCGGATTTTCCAGGAAGCCAGAGCGCCAGGGGGAGGCGTCACTATCAGAGTGACCTTGTTGGCGCTGGTGGGCGAAAAAGGTGTGGATACCGCCGGCGCGGCGGGGGCGTCGGTGATCACCTCAACGATGCGGGACACCTCGTTGGACGCATTCCCTGCGGCGTCAACGACCTTGACCTTCACGGTGTTGGACCCGTTTTTCAGGGGCACCACGACATTCTGGGCATCGCCCGTAGCCTTGACGGCCATGGGTTCCGCGCCGCCTTCTATGAAGATGGTGGCGCCAGGCTCCCCTGTGACCGAGAAGGTTACCGAGGTCTCGCTGGTGGGCGATACAGGGGTGGAGACCTGCCCATCCAGGAGGACAGGGCTCATGTTGTCGTGGACAGTTTTCCAGGCCACGCTAGAGGAAGCGTTGCCAGCGGCGTCCGTGGCCTTCACGGTCCCGTTGTTCTCGTTGTTCATGTTGAGCTGCACCAGGAAGGTATCCTGGCCGCCCGTAGCGGTGCCAGTCAAGACAGGCACTCCCACCGAAATCGTGATGGTGCTGTTCGTTTCCGCCTGCACCTTGACGGACACCTTGCCGTCTACAGACTTAGTGATAGCCGGCGCCTCCACGGTGGGCGCTGCTGGCGCAATGGTGTCACTCTTCACCGTCACCGTGGTGGCCTCCGAGGTGTTGCCCGCCGCGTCCGTAGCAGTGAAGGACAGGTTATTATCCTGGTTCGGCTTCAGGGGTATCGCCATGTCCACGGTGGAAGCGCTCTTGGTCACCTCCACCAGGCCACCCGACGCGGTGATGGTGGTGCCGTTGTCCGCCGTCGCGTTCACGATGACGGTCAGCTTGGACGTCGGCTTCAGAGGAGGGTCGGGAGACATGCCGTCTACGGTATGGATGACAGGCCTACCAGGCTTCGTGTCGTCGTGCACCACATCAAACTTGAAAGGAGGGTCCGAGGTGTTGCCCGCCGGGTCCGTGGCTGTCACCTCAATCTTGTTGGTGGTGTTCTTGTCCAGCTCCACCTCTATCTTCACCTTCTCGCCAGGCACCGCCGCCACCGCCGAGAACACCTTAAGGCCAAGCTTGACCTTGACTGTAGCGCCCGTCTCCGCCCCCACCTCAAGGACCACCTTGCTTTCCTTGGTGGGCGACTTGGGAATGGAAACCGTCGGGACAGGCGGCTTCTTGTCGTCAAACACCACCACCCGGAAGACCGGGCCCGACTGCACCCCCAGGCTGTTGATGATCCGCACCTCAAAGGTGTGGGACAGGCTGCCCGCCCCTGCCGGCACCGGGTTGAACTCCACGACAACGTCGTTGTCCACGCCCAAGACGATGGGCGTGACGTTCTTTGTGGCCACGCCGCCCGTCACCCGGATCGTCCAGTTCGTGTCGGCGCCAGGGGGCGGCTTCACCTTCAACGTCGTGGTGGCCTGGTTGGTGGGCGACTTCGGGATGGAGACCTCCGGAGGCCCGGGCGCCACATCGGGGTTCACGGCGGGAGAGGGGTCCGAGGCGGGCCCCTTGCCGACGCCGTTGACGGCCTCCACGCGGAACGTGTACAGCACGTCCACGCCGCCATCCTTGTTCTTCAGCCCTTTGACCACCACGGACAGCGAGCCAAAGGTCCACTTCGCCGTCTTCCCGTCAGGGTCAGAGGTCACGATGTACTCGGTGATCTTGTCTCCGCCGTCGGAAGCAGGCGCGTCAAAGGTGACCGTGGCCGAGCCGTCGCCCGCCGTGGCCTTCACGTTCAGCGGCTTGCCAGGGGTCGTTGCAGGTTTAACGGGGCTGGACGCCTGGGAGTCCGGGCCTTCGCCCACGTCGGTGACCGCCCTGACCTTAAGGGTGTAGCTCCTGCCGTTGATCAGACCCGTGACGTCCGTCTTGGTCACGGCGCCCACGTCCACGGTCTTCACCAATACGGCGGTCGTGCCAGAAAAGACACTGATAATGTTCGCCGTGATGTCGCTGCCGCCCGTATCCGCCGGCGGCACCCATTCCACCGTCACCTGGGTGTCCCCTGGGGTGACCTTCAACGCCGTGGGAGCGCCCGGCACCCCCAGGGGGGTCACCTCGTCGGAGGGCGCCGAGGGATCGCTGGCGCCGTGCTGGTTGCTGGCCGTCACGTTGAAGAAGTATTTCTTGCCGTTGGTCAGGCCCCCGACAGTAGCCTCCAGGGTCGCGCCGTTCACCGTGGCTGTTTTGCCGTCCGGCGTTGAGGTCACCGTGTACGTCAAGAGCGGGCTACCGCCGTTGGAGGCGGCATTCCACTTCACCGTGGCCTGCTTGTTGCCCGCTACGGCCGTAACCGCGCCGGGGGGCGGCTCGGGCTTGCCGGCGGGCGTCACGATGTTAGAGGGAGTGGAGGTCGCGCCTAGTCCCGCCAGGTTCTCCGCCCGTACCGTGAAGGTGTAGGCAGTCCCATTCGCCAGGCCGGAAACCGTGCAGGTAAGAACATTGCCCACGCTGCAGCCCCCGCCTGGACTCCCGGTCACCTGGTACCCTGTGACGGGCCTGCCGCCGTCAAACAGGGGCGCTATCCAGCTCAACGTCGCCTGCTTGTCGCCGGCTACGGCCTGCACCCCAGTGGGTGGGTCCGGCACGCGGAAGGGTTTCACGAGGCCCGACGGCGCGGACTCTTGCCCAGTGCCCAGGGCGTTGGTCCCCGTCACGCGGAAGAAGTAGCTGACGCCATTCGTCAGGCCCGGGACCGTCGCATTGAACTGGGCAGCAATGCCCAGGGAGCCGACGGGCACGACAACCGTGTTGCCAGACTCAGTCCCTGTGGAGAAAAACCCCTTGACAGTGTAGAAGGCGATGGGTTTTCCACCGTCGGAGAGGGGGGAATCAAACTCTACGACCGCCTGCCCGTTCCCTGGAGTGGCCGTCACATTGAGCGGCGCGCCAGGCACCGTGGCGGGGGTCGCGCTGCCGGACACACCCGCAGGCCCGGCACCCACACCATTGGTGGCTATGACGGAAACAGTGTAGCCAGTGCCGTTAGTGAGGCCCGTAATCGTAGCCTGCAACACCAGGGCCGTCGTCGTGACGGAATTGCCACCTGGACTGGCGGTAGCGGTGTAGAAGAGGATAGGGTCGCCGCCGTTGCTGCCAGGAACGTTCCAGCTCGCCGTCACCTGCGCGTTCCCCGGGGTAAGCAGGACACCCGTGGGTGCGGTGGGAATGGTGGCCGGCGTGACGCTGTTGGACACACCCGCAAGGCCGGCGCCTACGCCGTTGGTGGCCCTGACGGCCAAGGTATAGCTGGTCCCATTGGTCAGGCCAGTGAAGACCAGCATGGTGGATGTCGTCGTCTTGGCCACCGTGGCAGGGCTAGAGGTAACGGTGTAGAACAGGATGGCGCTGCCGTTGCTGGGCGGCGCAGTCCACGTCACCGTTGCCTGGCCGTTGCCCCTCACGGCGACCACGCCGGTGGGCGCGCCCGGCACGGTGGCGGGCGTGACGGGGTTAGAAGGCTCGGAGTTCTCGCTTACGCCCAGGATATTGGTGGCCGTCCCGGTGAAGGTGTAGGTCTTGCCGTTGACGAGGCCCGTGAATACCAAAGTCAGTGTGCTCCCGTCCGGGGTATCCACCGGCGACAGGTCAACGTTATCGGTCACGTTGTGCGGCCTGAAGGTGTACTTGGTGACCGGGTGGCCGCCATCGGACGACGGAGCATTCCAGGACAGCGTCGCCTGGGCGTTGCCCCTCACGGCCACCAGGTTCCTCGGCTTACGCGGAGGCCCCTCCTTGGGCGTCACCGTGAGGCTCATGGTCACGCTGTGTTCCCGCCCCACGTAGTCCCTTACTGTCAGGGTCACATCGAAGCCGCCCAGGGCAGTGTAGGTGTGAGCTGCCAGGGGAGAGGGTGCGCCGGTCAGCGTAACGCAGGTGCTGGAGGTGACGAGCGGGCTGCCATCGCCAAAGTCCCACTGGTACTTGCAGATGCCAACGTCGTCCGTGGAAGCGCTGGCGTTGAAGGCCACCGCCTCCTCCTCGCGCGGCGCAGGGGGGTCATAGACAAAGGCCGCCGTGGGAGAGAGGTTGTCGGCCACGGTGAGTTTGAGGACGGTATCTGCCCCGGCCACATAGAAGGCCTGTTGCGCCGCCGGCGCCTGCACCGTTGAGCCAGGCGTCTTGAATTTAGCGGTGACGGTGCCGCCGAACCCCGCGCTGTCCGATACAAAAAGCCTGGAGAAGGGCCCTGGAGAGGGGGCGCCGCCGCCGTACTTGCCCACCTCGCTGGTGGGCACGAACCCCTTGGCGGTATCGTAAAGCGAGCCTGCCAGCACGCCGCCCAGATACCCTGTGACCTCCGTGCCGGCCGGCCCCGGCACACTCATACCATTACCATCAATCGTCCAGTCCCCATAGAAGGCGTGGGGAAGTGGAGGCGGTGATTGGGCCAGCGCAGCCGTGGCCCCCAGGGCCACAGCAAGAGCCAACAGCATGCCGCCCCGGAGGGCCCATGCTCTGTAGTTAGCAAGTTTCATGATGGTATTGCGGCTTGTCAGACCCTGAACCCAAGGAATGCCCCGAAGGAAGAAGATAGCCAGGGAAACTACTTATCAAGGTGGAGACGCTCCCGCTCCCTGGTGGAGCGGGAGCGTCTCCCTGCATACAGCAGATGCTACTCGTCCGTGGGCGTCCAGGGCGGCAGGACCAGCGGCGTGAAGCTGAACCACCCCAGCGCCCTGGAGCTGTTCATCAACACCCAGTAGGCTTCAAAGGGTCCCACGAATGGTTGCATGGATAAAGAGTTGATGGGGTAGAACCACCCAGCGGAGTTGCTGGCCGGGCTCAGCACCTGCACCCAGCCCGCCGGAGCATCCTTGGTGCCGGCTGCCAGGCTGACCAGCGCCTCCGCCACCCGCATCGGCTGGAAGAACGTGGCGCGACCGAAGTCGGGCCCCAGCGGCGGCTGCGGGAAGGGCACGGGCAACGCGGGCAGCGGCGAGGCCTGCGTCTGCACCAGCGGCAACGCTATGCCCACCAGGTTCTGCCCTACCTCCAGCTTGGTGGCCGCAGGCCCTGCCAAAGCATCCTCCGCAATGAAGCGGGCCTGGCTCGGGCCGTTCATCATCACGGCAACGCCGACCCCCGGGTTGAGCTGGTAGCTCGCGTCCACCGGCTTCCAGGCCTGGGCGACAGCATCAAAGACGTATGGCAACCCCATCTGGGTCGGATCAGCTATGATGTTGCCCAGCCGGCGGAAGTCGCTGGCGGGCGTGCCCGTCCCCGCTTCCAGGGGGATAGGCGTGGCCAGGGTATTGAAGCCCACCTTGAGGGCCCGGTCACGCTGGAATCCCAGGTGCCCGATGCCATCGTTCAGGGCAGTCTGGAAGGGCACCGTCAGCCACGGGTTGATGATGGCGCCGTTCGTCGGGTGTCCCACGCCATCCCCGTCAATCCACAGGGAGACCACGCTGTCGCCCTTGCCGCCCAGGCCCATGCCGGAGGGCCCGGTGATGTCGCCCCACCAGTTGTACGTGGCGTCCAGCGCCGGGATTGGCGGCGGCGACGGCTCGTGCCAAGCGGCGTCCACCCCAGCGCTGCTGGTCATGGGCACCACTTCGTACCGCAGGCCAGTCCCGTTGCCCACGATGTTGTTGAAGATCGCGGCCACCCGGGACCCGTTCCTCACGGCTATTCCCACCCCGTTGTCCTGCACATGGTTCCTGTACACCTCAACCCTGTCAGAGTTGAAGATACGGATACCCCTGGCGTGGCCCTTTGTGGTGTTGTCCTGTATCCGCATCAGGCTGCTCCCGCTCACCGCAACGCCATTGCCCAGGGAGCCATCGTTCAGTGTGTTGCCGTCCACCAGGGTGTCTTTGCTCCCATTCACGCCGATGCCGGTCACGGTAGCCCTGTTGGCCACCACTGAGCCATCGGGCAGATGGTCCGCAGGAGCCACGCTGCCCAGCACGTTGGATGCATCGGCCACGGCGGCCACCTCGTGCACCGTGTTGCCCTCTATCACGCTGTCCACGACGTTGGTGGCGCTGATGCCCCAGGCCCGCGCCAGGGCCAGGGCCGTCTCCTCTTCCGGCGTCTCAAAGCCCACCGCCTTCGCCAGCACCACGGCCTCGGCGGTGGAGGTCAGGACCGTGTTACCCACCACCTGGATGCCCCAGACGTGGTTGGCCAGGGCGGGGTCCTCCGCCGCCGGGCTCACGCCCCGGTGAGAGGCGGCCGTTGGCGACGATGGGAAGGGCCAGATACCGATTCCCACCGACTGGGCCTCGCCCGAGGCGATGGCCACAGCGCCGGTCTGCAGCTCCTCCGTGGCAATAGCCACCGCCCCCGCGCTGGACTGCGCCGTCACGGTGTTCTCGCTCACCTCCACGTTCACCGACGCTGCCACCTGCACACCGTTGGCGACGGAGAGGCCGAGCTGGATAGCGGTAGCCTCCAGCGGGACCACCGTCTCGTGGGCGAAGGCGCCGCCCTGGCTATTGGCGGTGACGCCGATGGTGTTGTTCGCAATGAGGCTGTCAAAGGTATCAAAGTTGTCCACACCCACGGCCACGGCCAGAACTTCGCCATAGACCAGTGGGTCCTGCCGGGTCACGGCCTCGGCCAGCCCTTCCAGGCTGCACGCGGCGTTGACTCGGATGCTGTTGCGCAGCACCCAGGCGCCGTCGCTGATGTCGTTGGCCACAACGCCGAAGCCGGCGCAGGCCACAGAGCCAAAGGTGAACGCATCGCCCAGGAAGGGATCGGTCTCCGTTGCCACGGCCTTGGCGACCACCCTCGGCACCACGATCACGGAGTTGTCCCTCACCAGGGAGTCCATGGACCTCCAACCGCCGATGCCCACACCCAGGGCGCTCCCTGCGAGATCGGAGATCCGGTGCCCGCCCTCGGCGGCCATGTCGGCCAGGCGCTTCAGCACCGGGTCCTGGCTTGCGCTGCCCAGGCCCGCCGGCGTGTCGCTGCTGGAGGCCACCGCCAGGAGATTCATCAGCGGATTGGAGCGCACGGTGTTGTTGGCCACCTCTATATCGGAGCTTCCCTGGAAGGAGATGCCCCGGCTGGTGGACAGGCTCAGGTTTGTAGAAATCACGTCCACAGGAGGAGGTGTAGCGCCGTCCACGGACTGCTGCGTTGGGACGGCCTTGGTCACCGCCGTGCTCTCGGAGATGGTCTGCACCTTGTTATCGTTCACGTGGGACTTGGGCGACTGGAACATCCAGATGCCCGCGGCGTCCGCTTCGGTGACGCTGGTCACCTCCGGGTGCTGCGCCTGCACGTCGCCGCCCCGTTCCTTGCCGTGGGCCTCGCAGTCGGCCACCGCCTTGACCACGCCGTCCTCCCCTGCCATGCGGTTGCCCACCACATTGGCCAGCCATCCAAAATCAACCTGGATTCCTGTGGCGAAGGCCTCAATGTGGCACTGGCGGACCTCCTCCACAACCTCATCCCCGGGGCTCCGGGGCAGTGATGTGCCCTGCGCTCTTACCGTCAGGGTGTTCGCCAGCACGTTCACCTCGGAGACGCCATCCGTCGCGATAATGCCCCAGGCGCTCACCACGGCCTGGGCCAGGGAGGCGTCGCCGCCCATGCTCTCGGCAAAGGTGTCCAGGACGATGTCGCCGAGGGCGAACACATCGTTCCGCGCGATCATCGCCATCTCTCCGCGGCCCACGCCGATCCCCACCACCAGGCTCCAGCCCGCCGCCGCCGCCTCGCTCATGGGAGCCGGTCCGGGTATGACGTTCTGCGTTGCAATGCCCACGACGATGCCCTGCCCCACGGCGTCCACATCGTTGTCCTCAATGACGATGCGGTCCACCAACCCGCCGAGGATGCCGATGGCATAGGAGGTGCCAAAGCTCCAGCCCTGGGAAAGCATGGGCTCCAGGATCTCCTCCTCACCTCCGGCCACGGCGATGCCCGAAGAGTTGGCAGAGACCCCGTTGCCCTTCACCAGGGCCCTCTTGGCAAACTCAATCACCACCCCTACCGAGGTAGCGCGCAGGTCCGCCAGGCCGAAAGGCCCCAGGAAGGGCATCTCGCCGGGCAGCACCTGGTGGGAGGCCCCCAGGACCTGCCCCAGGGCGCCGGCGGCGATCGTGTTCCCCGTTACCTGCAGGAGGTCCGCCCATGCGGCGTGCACGCCGCCCGCGGTGGCCTCGCCCTGGGCAAAGGCCTGGGTCTCGGCCAGGGGCAGGTCGCCGGAGTCGGCCAGGGCCTGCACCTCCACCTCGGCCCCCACGTTAATGATGTTGTTGTCCACTATCGCCTTGGGAGCGCCCAGGAGCTCTACGCCCAGGGCATAGGCAACGCCCTCGGCGTTGGCGAACCTGTTGTTGTCCAGGGACCGCACCGGAAGGCCGCGCTCCTCTGCGCCAGCCAGGGCCACTTCCTGGGCCATCTTCACGAAGCTGGGCGTGACCACCGTAGAGGTGCTCGCCGTGTCCGTAGTGGCCAGGGCCATGACCACCAGCACGCTGTTGGCCTGGACATCCAGGGTGTTGTCCTTCACGATCATACCTTCCCCTGATACACCCAGGACGCCCGTGGCCTCGCTGACCCCCAGGCCGTTCAACAGGGTGGAGGCCAGGCTCTCCACCTGGCCGCTCACGGCCAGGATGGGCACCTCCACGGTCCCGTCCACGTCAATGGTGTTGAGCTTGGCCCATGACCTGTCGGAAATGATGAAGCCGATGCCCAGGGCCCAGGCAAAGCCCTCCGCCATTTTCACGCCCGGGTCATCCAGCAAGAGACTGGCCGACACGGTCAGGAGGTTATTGCCGACCTTGCTATCCGGGGAGTAGATAAGGTATACCCCCGCTGCCTCGGCGCTTCCGTCCGCGGCGTCTCCCAGGACCACCGCCCCGGCATCGGCTGCTGCCTGCTGCGCCTTGCGGACCAGGGTCATTAGCTCGCTGGGCTCCGAGGAAGAGGCCTCGCCAGCCACCATGAGCTCTCTGCCAGCATCGGCCAGGATACGGTTGCCGCCGACGCCGAGCCCAGGGGCTTCCACGCCAACAATCCCCGCCGCAAGGGACTCAGAGGGCGCGCCATCCTGGAATATCTCGGACACGGCGCTGATGCCATACCCGCCCTCGCCCCCCCAATTGCCTACTATGACGCTCCCCTTGGACACCTCCAACAGCACGCCGAGGGCGCCGCGATCTCCATGCCAGCTCTCCACGTCCGCCAAGGGATGGGCCCAGGCGTTGATCACGTTCCCCGGGCTGGCCGGCAGGCCACCGGAGATGACAGGCCCGAGATAGGCGTTGTCCGATTCCCAGACGCGCACCCCTATGGCCCCCCAGTCGGACTCTGCCTTGACGATGCTGTAGGACATCTTGAAGCCGTGGGACTCGTCGCCCACCACGACGCCCGTGGCCTCGTCCACGGCTATCACTGCCACCGTGCTGGTCAGCACGGAGACGCCGGCGGAGGAGAGCACGAGCACGCCGATCCCTTCCGTTGGGCCCAGCACCTGGACCGTGGCGCCGTTCACCACGGTGCCTGGGGAGGAGTCTATAGCGATGCCCGTGCCTACACCCGTCCCGTTGAGGGGACCAGGCCCCAGGCCTAGCGCTGGGTCAATGCACCATTCAGGGATGATGTGGCCAGGTTCGCATATCCTTACTTTGTACAGGTTGTCCACCTCCGGCTCACCGCCCGCTGCGGGGACATTCAGGAACTGAGTCCTGGGGGAGTGGTCAACGACCACACCAACGCCCTCTCCCTTGCTCTCAACACCAATGGTGTTCCCTTCCACGCTGGAGTCAGCGGCGTTGAGCAGAGCAAGGCCGATGCCCCTCAGGCCACTCATGACGTGAATCTCGTTCTGGTCCATGAGGACGGGGGCAGAATCGGGCGTTGGCCCCTTCGCCATGGTGTCTCCGCACCCAGCGTCCGGGTCCAAAGAACCGTTGTCCACGTACACTCCGGTGGCATGGCCGTGCGACTCAACCTCCATCATCACCTTGCTGACCACCGTGCCCGGCGAGTTCAGGATCTGCATGCCGCAGGCTCTATTGCTACCTACCGCGAGAAGTTGCCCCCATCTGTCAAAGATGGCGCCTGGCGACCCCAGCAACCGGACCCCAAAGGCGTTCTGCGTGCCGGTCACTGCAACCTGGTTGTCCTCCAGGATCACATCAGGAGAGTCTTTCACGTACCCGCCAGTACTGCTCACCTCGGTGAACACGTCAAAGAAGCTGCCGATCACCTGGAGGTCCTTGGAATCCCGCACCCAGATACCAGTGCCGTACTTGCCGCCGTAGACCTTGGCCTTGCTTCCCAGGACCTTGACGGTGGGGGACTCGCGTATCTCCAGGCCATCCTTGGTGTTCCACCCGAACACGTCAAAGAAGCTGTCTACCACGGAGCTGCCGCGGGAGCCCTGCAGCCGCGCGCCATCGGCATGGCCCTCGCAGGCGGGACACTTCAGCTTGACATTGGTGTTCTTGATGGTCATGCCGGTAGAGGTGATCACGTTGACGCCCGTGGTCCCGTTCAGGGACAGCGCCAGCATTTCAGTATCAAAGTAACTGTTCCGGACGGAGGAGCCAGGGGACTCCCGGACCAGGACCCCATTGCCCCACCCGCCGCCGCGGAGAGTCATCGTCGTCCCACTCAACACGGTGTTCGGCGACTGGACTATCACCCCGCCATCCAGAGATAGCTCGGTGAACACGTCAAAGAAGCTGTCCATCACAAAGCTGCCGCCGGAACCCTGGAACCGGGCGCCGTTGGCGTAGCCCTTGCCGGTTACCTTGGCCTCAACACCCTTGACCGTGAGGCCTGTGGAGGTCAGGACGTCCACGCCGGTGGACGTAGACAGCTCTGTAAAAACGTCAAAGAAGCTGTTGACCAGGAAGGAGTTGGGGGAGTTGGTGAACATAGCGCCTCTGGCATTCCCCCCCGCCTTCACGCTGATACCATCCACGGACATGTCGCCCAGGACGCCCACGCCGCCATTATCCAGAACGCTTGTGCCCGGCGAGTTCACCACATTAACGCCGATGCCGTCGCCGCCAGCAACCACAGCTATGCTGTTGCCCTGCACGGTGCTGTTAGGCGACTGGCCCACAACCACGCCTCTGCCGTTGCCGCCTGCGATGACAACGATGTCGCTGTTCGCCGTCTTAGAGCCAGCCGAGCTGCCTATGCGCACTCCGAAAGCGGTGCCACTGGCAGCTACGTTGGCCTTCAGGGTGATGACGGTGCTGGTTGGGGAGTTCAGGAGCGCAACTCCCGTGCCCGTCAGAGCGGCGTTGATATTCATGGTCACGCCCGTGACCGAGCTGTTCTGGGAGCCTCTGATAACGACGCCAATGCCCTCATTGGGGGTGGTCAGCTTGACCTGGCCGCCCACCACTTTGGCGCCTGGAGAGTTGGTGACGTCAAGGCCCGTGCTGCCCACGGGCAGGATGATATTGTCCACCGCCGCCAGGTTGGCGGAGTCGGTGGCAAGGATGCCGAAGGTGGAGCCTTTGAGGGTGAAGCCGGCCCCTGCGCCGCCGATGGTCACGTTGGCGGCGCTTACCTTAACGGTAGCGTTACCCTTGCCCACAGAGTTGATGGTAGTGGTCAAAGCTCCGCCCGTGCTCTTCAGGACAAGGCTCTTGCCAATGCTCACCGCCTCGTTGTATACGCCAGGATGCACGATGACCGTGCTGGCGGTGACCAGGTCCACACCCTCCTGGACGCGGCCTATGACAAACTGGGTGCCCAGCGAAGACACGTGCAAGGCGCTGAAATTGCCCTGGAAGCCCGAAGTGGCGGGATCGGTGTCCGCGCCCACGTCCAGGTACGGCGTGAAGTCCACAAAAGCCACGCCCTCCAGGGCGGCTACTATGGCCGCTTCGCTGGTGGTGCCCCACCAGTTGCCGCTGGCGTTCACCGCAACGGGGCCCGGGATAGAAATAGCGATGCCGCCGGTGTTGCCGCTCAGGTCGTTGTTGAACACCTTCGCTTTTACGCCGTCGCCCAGGGCAAGGGCCTTGATGTTCCCATTGATAAAGTTGTTCTGTATGGTGACCACGGTGTTGCCGTCTTGGACTCTGATACCCGCCACATGCGCCGCGCCCGTGATTTTGTTGCGCAGGATGCTCAGGGATGCACTCGTGCTGGTCAGGGCATTGCCCCCCACCAGGAGCCCGGTGTGATTGTTAGAGGCATCCAGGATGTTGTTCTGGATCGTCGTGCCACTTACACCCCAGTCAATGTAGACAAGGGGAGGCAAGGATGAGCCAGTGCCATTCTTTAGCGTAAACCCGCCGTTGCCAAGCGTGACATTATTTCCAGTGATCTTGGCCGTCGGCGTATCCGTCACTGCGCCACTTATCTTGGTAACGGCGACTCCGTCCCTGGAGGACAGCACCAGGGCGCGGTCAATGATAATGCTCTCCTTGTAGGTGCCCGGGCCAACCTTCAGGGTTTGCGCCGTGGTGGTAGAGGCAGCGTCAATAGCCGCCTGGATGGTGCCATAGTAGGTGGAGGTGTTCTGATTGACCACACCCAGCAAGCTGAAGTCGGCGTTGGCGGTCTGCGAGCTGAGCGGGTCACTGGGGGAATCCGTGGCAGAGACCACCACGACGCCGAGGTCCGCCGGGCTGGCGGGAGCGGGAGCAGGAACGACGAAGGCCTGGACGAACTTGCCCAGGACGTCGGAGGTAGCGGTGGCAACCTGCGAGCCGCGGAACTTGATGGCGACGGTTGAAGCGGCCGCGAACTGATCGCCAGTCACAGTGACCACGGTGCCAGCCGGGCCACTGCCGTTATCCAGAGAGATATTCGCAGGGCCAAGGAGGAGGAAGGGGGCTGTGGCGCTGGCCGCCCCGGCGGTGGCCTTTACCGTCACGTTCCCAAAGGCGGCCAGGCGGGCATTGAAGGAGGCGGTGAGAGTGGTAGTCAGGGCATCGGTGGTGCCCGTCGCGACTTCCTGGCCGCCATAGGTTACGGTGAAGAGCGTGCTCGTGGGGAACTCGGTGCCGTTCACCGACACAGGAGTGTCCACCACGCCCGAGCCGGGATCCAGGCTAATACCTGGGCCGTCGGCCTGTGCGGCGCCGCCGCCCAGAAGAGCGCCCAGGATAAGGAAAAGAGTCCCGATTACACCGACGAATCCGTTTCCTCTTAAACCCTTCATGGCATTCTCCCCTGCTTGCGACTTTGGCAACACCGGCTGCGGAGAACCGATAGCTTGTTACACAACCCCTCAATCACAACAAAGGCCACCCGTGGGTGCTCCCAAGGGCGCCTCATAGAAACACAGCGGAATACCCCGTGGTCAAACGAGTATATCCCCTTGCTTTACCTACCGACGGCACTCTACTTCCGATGGGCGCTATCTGTCAAGCCCTGCCAGCACCATAACCACGTAGCTCTCCGCGAATAGCCGCCACAATGTGGAAACGCCGACTCCTCAAACCAACCATCCACGACGACTTCCAGACGCATTGCGGCGCAAAGCCGCCATGGTGCAATCCTCCATTCGTATCCTCCACCAACCCTTCCGAGAGATACGCGAAGGCCCCACTCCAACCATCCGGCGCCTCGGCTCCCTGGCCCCTTGGATCAAGCGCGCGCCCAATCCCAGATTCTAGAGCCATTCCACCCTGCAATGGTATGGGCCGAAAGTACCAGAAACATAGACTGCCGCCTGGGCCGCAGCACGGCCAGACCCGCAGGACAACTCAGGATAACCAGTCCGGAAGCCGCTACCCCAGTGGCAAGAGAATAGGGGCGGCGGCGAGATCCCTTTGCTCAGGACCCCACTCTGTCAGCCGATACCCGAGCACCAAAACATTACCCATCGCAGTCCTCCCCTTACTTGATTCTCGTGGGTGAAGCGCACTCGTCTCTGGTGTTAGCAACTCGGACTACTTGACCAGGCAAGCAGGGCGTGGTACCGTTGCCTTTCTGTCCAACTGATGAAGGCCACTTAACGTGGGCAAGAAGAAAGGGGAACACAAATTGGGCGTCAAGAGATGGTATAGAAGGGCATTGTGGGCGGGATTGGGGACCTTGCTGGCGCTGGTCTTGTTCGCTGTAGGTGCAGTAGCCGTGGCAAGCGCGCATGGCGGCGGCTCAAGCAAGATCCACGCTTGCGTGATCCCCGACATCGGCCTCCTGCGCATGATCAGCCCCAGTGGGAACTGCAGAGCCCGAGAGCAAGCGGTGGATTGGAACATCTCAGGGCCTCAGGGCGACACAGGGCCGATGGGGCCAGCAGGGGCCCCCGGGCGCACCGGGGCCAAAGGCGACACAGGGGCCGCCGGGCCAGCCGGACCCAAGGGCGACACGGGGACCGCCGGGCCAGCAGGGCCCAAAGGTGACACGGGGGCCGCCGGCCAAGCCGGACCCAAGGGCGACACGGGGACCGCCGGGCCAGCAGGGCCCAAAGGTGACACGGGGACCGCCGGGCCAGCCGGACCCAAGGGCGACGCGGGGGACGCCGGGCCAGCCGGGCCCAAGGGCGATACCGGGGCTACGGGAGCGGCAGGCCCTGAGGGCGCTGCCGGGCCCAAGGGCGACACCGGGGCTACGGGAGCGGCAGGCCCTGCGGGAGCCAAGGGCGACACCGGCCTGGGCGTTACTCAGGCAGGGTTCACCATCTCCATCCTGGACGGCCCGGGAATGGCAGACATGGTCGGTACAGAGTCCACCCAAACCATCAGCAACGGCAACGGCATGCGCACCTCCCTTATGCTCGGCGCCGACGGGCTGCCTATCATAAGCTACTACGACATTGGAACCATGAACCTGAAGGTGGCCCACTGCAACGACGCGGCCTGCTCCACCGCAGCCCTTACCACCTTAGACAGCATTGGCGACGTCGGCGCGTTCAACTCCCTCACCATCGGAGCTGATGGGCTACCCATCATCAGCTACTACGACTTCACCAACGGAGACCTCAAGGTGGCCCACTGCAACAATGTGGCCTGCTCCAGCGCCTCCCTGGCTATCCCAGACAGCACAGCCGACGTTGGCTATTACAGCTCCATCATCATCGGCGTTGATGGCTTGCCCATCATCAGCTACTACGATAATACCAACGTCAACGGCAAGCTGAAGGTGGCCCACTGCAACAACGCGGCCTGCTCCAGCGCGACCCTGTCCATCCTGGACAGCGGGGCTGACGTGGGCCACACAACCTCCATCACCATCGGCGCCGACGGGCTTCCCATTATCAGCTATTTTGACGCTACCAACGGCCGCCTGAAGGTGGCCCACTGCAACAATGTAGCTTGCTCCAGCGCCGCCCTGGCCGCCCCAGACAGCGCGACTGTCGCTGGCTTTCACACCTCCATCACCATCGGCGCGGACTCTCTGCCCATCATTAGCTATCAAGACTCTTCAACCATGAATGAACATCACCTGAAGGTGGCGCGGTGCAACAATGCGGCCTGCTCCACCGCGACCCTTACCACCCTGGACAGCACGAACTGGGTCGGCATCTACAACTCCATCACCATTGGCGCGGATGGGCTGCCGGTCATCAGCTATATGGACGCAACCAATCATGACCTGAAGGTGGCCCACTGCAACAACGCAGCCTGCTCCAGCGCTGCTGTGTCCACCCTGGACAGCGTGGACGAGGTCGGCGTTGGCACCTCCATCACCATTGGGGCCGACCGGATGCCTCTCATCAGCTACCTGGACGTCAACAGTGGCTTGAGGGTGGTCCACTGCTCCAACACCCTGTGCACCCCCACCACGCGCCGGAGGTAGGCGTTTTTGGGCTAACCGTAGGGGCATCCGACAAGGGATGCCCCTACCCATTGCCATGGTAAGGCGCCGCTGCAATGGGGCTAGCTGGTAGGAGCGCGGCAGGCGGCCCAATGTGGTATACTGATATTGAGGGAGGGAAGGAGTCCAGGTAGTGGGGACTCTCCCTCGCCGCCGGGGAAGCTGCCGCAGGTCCCCAACGAGCCTGGGATCAGGCTCAGGAGGCAAAGCCGAGCCGGCGCAGGTCTCCCCGGTGGAGGGTGCGGAGGTTGTCGGGGCTCGGCTTTGGAAGGGACATGAGTAGGAGGAGGGAATGGGTGATACACAATAGCCCTCCAACACGGCGCCCCCCATCGTAGCCCGCGCAAAAGACAACGCTTGAATGTGCGGAAGAGGGGCGACTGCTGGCGGCGGGATACGCCAGCGGCCCTCTGGGGATAGTGACCCCAGGAGCGAGCCAAGAAGACGGGGCGCCGGTTCTGACAATAGCATACCGACGAAGGAATGCTCGGGAGTTTCCCGAGCATTCCTGTTTGTTGCGCCATCCTCGCGACTCTCCCGTCGCCGTTCTTGACGTTGCTGAGCGGCTCAACGAGCGCGATTTGGCCATCCTCGCCCGCCGCCAAGTTGGTGTCTTGCGGCCCACGCCCCGTGGACGTGCAGGGGTCGGTGCTGGGAGGAGAAGGGCAAAGCGACGAGGCAGGCGCAGGGTTTGGTGGAGCCGAGGGGATGGCATCAAAAGCATTCAGCCTGGCATTCAGACTTGCCACCTGATAGCCTACAGGATTACCTTTCCAGCCATTCCTCTTCAGTGACGCCAGAGCGTCTCAGGATTCGTGAGAGGAGAGCCACCCCAATATCTCCACGATGCGGATTGGGAATGGTTAGCACCAGATTACCCTTTATCATGTAGGGATGTTTTCCGCCTTGATAGGGACCATCAAAACCCAATTTTCTAAACTGCCTCACCAAGTTTGGCCATGAAACAGGAGACAGCTCAGCCACTGACTTCTAACCGTGTAAGCTCTTCCACTCTGTGTTCGCCTATTGGGGCGATAGGCAATCCTCTCTTGAGTCTTACGACAAGCCAGCCATCAATAACCTCAGCCAGATTACGCCGACATTCTTCAAGGGTCTTGCCTGTAGCCCATACCCCGTCAAGCTCTGGGACTTCCCCGTAGTATGGCTCTTCATCGTCAATGATTTCATACTTCGCCCTGCTTAAGGCAGCAGCAATATACTCTGCAAGCATTTTTCACCCCTCTTGGTCTTTCTTCGCTGTTACAAGTAGGTCCCCTCCGTGAGGTAACATCTTCTCATATAATCGCAGGGATGAGCGCCCTAACTGCCGAATAGCCCAATAATTAAAGGCAGCGTTGATTCCCACCCCAACGCCGAAAGGCAAAAGGCGACCCACCGCAACGCCACCCCGCTTTGTCCCGAACTTCGTTAGCACAGTGGTTCCAAGTTTACGATTTAGAAGCTGGAACCAGCGACCAGATACATGACCGTCAAATTGGTTTATCACCACCTTGGTACCTATGCGCTTGACTGTCTCGCGGCCTGGCAAGACTGCACCTGTTACTATCCCAAACGCCAGTAGAAGTTCTGTGCGTCTGTCTTCGCTATGGAGGTCTTGGTCGAAGGCAGCGGCGACTTCGTTGTGCAAGTGTGCCATCTGCCGGAGCAGGAACCACATCTCGGGCGTGAACGTGACCCCGCTAATCACAATCTGGGCGGCGGTTCCGATGCCTGGGAAAGCCGCTGGCAAGGCTGCAACGGCCCCTGCTGCACCAGCGAGCCTAGCCCTATATCTTATGTACCACCTGGCCACCTGTGAGTTCGTCCATTCAGGCCGATGGGACTTTAGCTCTTGCACCCTCTGCAAGATATCCTCTATTTCCTGCTCACCTGGTAATATCCGGAAGGTTCCAAGCAGGTCTAGCAGGTTGGACGGGCGTTTCTCCATGTTCCCACACCCAATTCCCTCTTAGCTTGCAAGGAGTGGAGCTGAGGGGACTCGAACCCCTGACTTCCTCCTTGCAAAGGAGGCGCTCTCCCAACTGAGCTACAGCCCCACGGCGCAACGCTCCCAGTATAGGTTTGCCTGAGAAGGAGCGTCAAGCGTAGGGCGCTACCCTCCCCGGCTCCACCTTCCATACCCCGGCTGGCGCCACGGGAGCGCCAGAGATTAACGCGGGGTCGGCGGTGGTCACCAGCACCTGCTGGTACTGTGAGGCCTTCTCCAGGACCTTCTGGCGGCGGGATGGGTCCAGCTCCGACAGCACATCGTCCAGCAGCAGGATCGGCTCCTGGCGGCGCTCTTCTCGCAGGAACGCTGCCTCGGCCAGGCGCAGCGCCAGGCCCAGGGTCCGCGCCTGTCCCCGCGAGGCGTAGGTGGAGGCCGGCATCTTGTTTATCGTCAGCAGCAGGTCGTCACGATGGGGGCCCAGCAGTGTCAGGCCGGCCCGCACCTCGGCGTTGCGCCCCTCTGCCACCGCCAGCACCATCGCCTCGCCCACCACTGATGGCTGGTAGGCGACCGCCAGCGCCTCGCCGCCAGCCAGGCCTTCGTAGGCCTGGGCCGCCAGGGGCGACAGCCGCCGGACCACTTCCTCGCGGCGGCCTACTATAGCCACGCCCTCTTTCGCCAGCTCGGCGTCCCAGAAGTCCAGCTCGTTCACCCCAGCGCGGCCCTCCCGCACCTGGCGCAGCAGGTGGTTGCGCTGGGCCAGCACCCGCTGGTAGCGCTGGAGCGCCCTCAGGTAGAGGCGGTCTGCCTGGGAGATAAGAATGTCCAGGAAGCGGCGGCGGCCCGAGGGCGGCCCCAGGGCCAGGTCCACGTCGGAGGCGGTGAACAGCACGGCGTTCACCTGCCCCACCAGGCCGGAGGCGGAGGTAGCCACGCCGTTGACCCGTATCTGCTTCTCCACCTGCCAGCCGCCATCCGCCGGGGCCAGGCGCAGGCCCACGATGACCCGCAGGCGTCCCTCGGCCTGCTCCGCCTCTCCGCTGATGATAGCCTGGTTGACCTGAGCAGCGGCTGGCCCGGCCTCCGCCGCCTGCTGGGCCTTCCAGCTTATCAGCTCGCGTTCCACGTTGGTACGGTAGGACTTGGCGATGGCCAGCAGGTAGGCGGCCTCCAGCAGATTGCTTTTGCCCTGGCCGTTGCCGCCCACGATGGCGACCAGCCCCGGCGGCAGGTCCAGCTTGAGGCCATCAAAGTTGCGGAAATTCGCCAGGGAGAGGTGGGAAAGGTACATAGGCGAATTGTAGCATCTCCTGAGGCAGGCTCTTTCCCTCAATGGCCCCGAACTGTTTGACCTAACCCCCTGTGGCTCTCCCTTCCCCCACAGGAAGGGAGAGAAGATGGTTGTGTACTGGTGTGATGCGGCGTTGCCGCATCACACCAGTACTTGAGCTCATCGCCCCCCTCCCTTTGGGAGAAGGGGACTACAGAGGGAGAGGTCCGAACCCCACCGGAAAAGCATTTGGTCAATGACCATGAGGCTGGGGTAGAGAGAACGATTCAGAGATCGTTTCTGAGAGGTTGGACGCGCCTCGGTAGGGAGGTGTCCACCAGCCATCGGGAGCGCCCGTCAAGATTCCACGCTTTCCATGCCGCATTGCACCGTAGCCATTGACGGGAGGCCCTCTGCCCACGATAATAGGCGGATATCCCACCAGAGGAGATGAACGATGACGCAAGAGCGCACCGGCGTATACAAGGTACGCACCAACCCCCTGACCCTTCTTGGCAATGAGATCAAGGTGGGGCAGAAGGCCCCCGCCTTCACACTTCCTGGCGCCAACAACCAGACTCAGTCCCTGGAGAGCTCCAAGGGCAAGACCCGCATCATAGCTGCTGTCGTCTCCCTGGACACTGGGGTCTGCGACCGCGAGAGCAAGAGGCTGAACGACATCGCCAAGGAGATGCCCAACGTGGAGATCCTGGTGGTGAGCAAGGACCTGCCCTTTGCCCAGGCCCGCTGGTGTGGCACCGCAGACGCCCAGAACATCAAGACCGCCTCGGCTTTCCGGGACGACTCCACCTTTGCTACCGACTATGGTGTCCTGGTGAAGGAGACTCGCCTGCTGGCCCGCTCCGTCTTTGTCGTGGACGCCAGCGACGTGGTGCGGCACGTGCAGTACGTCCCCGACCTGCTGGAAGAGCCCAACTATGACGCCCTGAAGGAGGCGGCCAAGAAGGCCGCCGGCGCTTAGTACGGTCTCTACCCACCCACGCTCTTCCAAGTGTAGGCAAACAAAAACAAGGAAGCCCTCTGGCGTCGGCCAGAGGGCTTCCTGCGTGAGGACCAGCCAGGCCAGGCCAACTCTTGCTCCCGTGCTATAATAGTGCGCACTCTCTAGCTGCGAAGGTGAGAAGAGCCTTGAGGATCTCCTTTATCGGCGGCGGCGTGATGGCCGAGGCCATCCTGCGGGGCATCCTGGGCAGGGGCATCGCCACGCCTCAAGAGGTCTGCATCGGTGAGCCGGTGGAGGCGCGCCGGCGCTTGCTCACCCGGGAGCACGGGGTGGCGGCTACCGCCGACAACAAACAGGCCCTGGGCCAGGGCGATCTGGTGGTCCTGTCGGTTAAGCCTCAGAACCTGCCAGAGGTGCTGGCAGAGCTCCGCGGCACCCTGCGCCAGGAGCAGGTCGCCCTCTCCATCATCGCCGGGGCGCGCATGGAGACGCTGACGCGGGGGCTGGACCACCCGGCGGTGGTGCGCGTAATGCCCAACACGCCGGCCCAGATAGGCGCCGGCATGAGCCTGTGGCTGGCTGCGCCCCAGGTGCCTGGGGCCTTTCGGGACGCCACTCGCTCCATCCTCCGCACTCTGGGCGAGGAGATGGAGGTACACGACGAGCGGTACCTGGACATGGCCACGGCCCTCAGCGCCAGCGGTCCCGCCTACGTGTTCCTGTTCATGGAAAGCCTGATTGACGCCGGGGTGTACATGGGCATGTCCCGGGACATGGCCCGCACGCTGGCGGTGCAGACGGTGCTGGGGAGCGCCAGGCTGGCCCAGGAGTCGGTGGTGCACCTGGCAGAGCTGCGAGATATGGTGACCTCTCCCGGCGGCACCACGGCGGAGGCCCTGAGAGTCTTTGAAGAGGGCGGCTTCCGGGCCACGGTGCTGCGCGCTGTCATTGCCGCCCATGACAAGTCACGACGCTTGGGAGAACAAAAGTGAGAGGGTTGATTGAGTTTGTTGGAACGTTGTTTTACGTGGCAATCTTTGCCCGAGTGGTCCTGAGCTGGTTCCCCAACGCCAGGTCTCACCCTCTGGTCCAGATGGTCTACCTGGTGACTGAGCCGATCCTGGCTCCGGTCCGCAGATTTGTGCCGACCTTCGGCGCGCTGGACCTGAGCCCCATGATCGCCCTGATCCTTGTCCTCATCGTCCAGCAGGTCTTGCTGGCGCTACTGACCTAGCGGGGCGTCAGCTTCCGCACCGCCTCTTCCTCCGTGACTCCGTCCACGGCGACCACCTTGTCCCGGGAGGCCGCGCCCCGGAGGATCCGAACCCGGCTCCTGGGGACGCCCAGCAGGTCTGCCAGCAGCTCCACCAGGGCCTGGTTGGCCCTGCCCTCGTGGGCTGGTGCGGTCACCCGTATGCGCACCACCCCTTGGGCGACGCCCGCAACTTCGCTGGCCCTGGCCCCGGGCTGGACGCGGACTTTCAGGTGAGCTTCGGGCACGGTCTGCCTCGCCATTTCACAGCGTTCAATGGCCCAGGTGCGAGAGGAAAGGACGCCCCTTTCTGCACGGCAACGTCCCGGGCCTCCCCCAAGGGCAGATTCACCCCGCCCATTGTACACTGCCCTAGCGGGCCGCGAAGAGCACACACCCTTGCCGTAAGCTCCGTGGGGGAGTACCATCGGACCACAGGGTTCACGGAAGGGGGCAGAGGGGCGCCGGCGCGGCGCGAAGACCCGCCTCACCCTACTGCCCGTATGCTCGTATGTCCGTCTGTCCGTCTGCTCTCTGCCCTATGCCCTATGCTTTCCTAACCGCAGACGGCCCGCTGGAGGGTACGGGCCGTCTGGGAGGAGGGGTATTGACGGCCCTGTGGGGCTACAGGGCCAATTTGGCCTCCGCTGCTAGCGGAGGGCAGTCCCGGGAATCTGCGGACGCCCAGCCTGGGAACCCATTGTCACCGGCTGCTGGGCCGTCCTGGTCAAGCGCCCCGTCCCGTCCTAGCGGGACGAGGCGCCCACCGCCAGGACGCCCCGGACGCTGGGGACCTGCCAGGTCTGAAGCTCCTCTACCCCTCCTTCTGGGACCAGCCGGTAGATGCGGCGGTCCATCTCCAGTACAAACCGCTCGCCGACGCGCGGCTGGTGCGGGCTCCCGCTCAGGCAGAACTGGAAGTGGCGCAGGTTGCGCGCCAGGCCCTCCGCCGTCCACGGCCCACCCCTCAGCACCACCACCGGCAGGTTACCCGACGGCGCTTCACCGGGAAGACGCTCGTCCCGTGTCGCCAGCCACCGCCCCTCTTCCGCGGCCAAGGCCAGGGCTTCCGCGCCGCGCTGGGTAGTGGCCCGGGCGTCGGCGACTCGCCCGTTTACTGGTGGCAACGTGCCATCTATGAGCCAGGGGATGTCGTGGCGTATCAGCATCCGTTCCTCCTGTCTGTGCCTTGGCCGATGCCTCCTGACCTCTCCCCTCTGTCCCCCTCTCCGCACGGAGAGGGGGGAAGATTTTGCCGAGGGGATACCCCTCGGGCACCCCAGCAGGGGACATGGGTTCCCTTGCACCTTCTGCAGATTGGCCCTCTTCAACTTGACTGGAGTCCCTTGTCCGGCCTTTCTATTGCCACCACGACGGAGTGATAAACAGGATTTGGCAACTCCCACCCCTCAGGGACAGCTTCAGTGGCAATCGACTTAGCATAAGCTTTCATGGCTTCAGGCCCCTTGTCAAAAGCTGCATCAAATGTGGCTGAACCATTGTGGATATCACGGGACGAAGCCACTGAATAGGTCACAATGTTGCAGGCTTGGCGAAAAACCTCAAAGATTTCTCTTTCCAATGCTGTGACAACAGTTTCCCGCGTCCCGTTAGGGTACGTAAACAACGTTGTGTTTTCCAGCACTGACCTGATTCTACTATCGTGTAGAACACTCATCATCTCCGCAGCGGAATTTGCTTGTCTCCCCGCCTTTTCAATGAGCCAACTATTCATTGTTATACCCACAAGGATTCCCCCTCTCGTTGACTATCCCCCGCACTGGTTCCAGGCGCAGGCCTGGCACCGCACGCATCCCTCCTGACCTCTCCCCCTTACCCCCTCTCCGCACGGAGAGGGGGAATCGGCCTGTCCCGCCTCTTCACCTATTGTGCCTCCCCTTCCTCAAGATACAAGGGGGAAGGGACTCTCATCTTTGTCCCTCCTTCCCTTTAGGGAAGGGGGCCAGGGGGTTAGGTAGAGTTACCCCCCGCACTGGTTCCAGGCGCAGGCCTGGCACCGCACGCACCCCTCCTGGAAGATCACCGAGCCGCCGCACTCCGGGCAGGAGAAGCCTATCGCCGTGGCCGCCTGCGGTGCGCCTGGCGCGTGGGCCTCTCCGTTGCCCGCTTGCCCGTTCGCCCCCTTGAGGGGCAGGCTGAGCTGCGCGCTGTACGCCGTCTCCGAGGGCTTGACCTGCGACACGTCCAGAGGGCGCGTGCCCTCCTGCACGTACTTGACGTGGCGCTTGACCGCCAGAGCCACGGCGTCGGGGGCGGAGCGCACCAACTCGCCCTGGTCCCACACGGGGTGGCAGGTGATGCCCTGGAGCTGGTCAATGACCTCCTCGGCGGGGATGCCGGAGCGCAGGGCCAGGGAGACCAGGCGGCTGATGGCCTCCAGGTTGGCGGCGTCGCAGG
>JACQUH010000203.1 GCA_016210375.1 Chloroflexota bacterium | reverse complement strand
GCCCAGGGCCACTGGACTCTGTCATGGTTCACCTCCACCTTATGGGCCAGCTAGGTAACCTGGCGCCTTCGACTTGACTATACCGTATCACGCTATCGGTTGCGCGGGAAAGCAGTAAATCACAGATCGCGCTCAAACCTCGCAGCCATACGCGGGCCTCGTTAGTCGAATCGACCCGCCGATTTCCCTCTCCCTAGTCGCGCTCTACCCTAGGAACTGGAGGCGGCTAAGTCGGCCCTTGAAACAGCAAACGGAGAGGGCATTTCTCCTCCTCCAGTTTGGTTTATGTCTTTTGGTAGCGCATGCCGGATTCGAACCGGCGATCTCCTCCTTGAGAGGGAGGTGTCCTGGGCCGCTAGACGAATGCGCCCTGCTCTGTGCACAGGCAATATTATACCATATCGTCGTATTTATGCTACCAAAAGGGACAGCGTGTTCCCAGGAATGATAGAATAGGCCCCATGACCCAGAGAGGTACTGCATGACATTTCTAACTAAAGTGAAGCTGGCACTCGCGTTCATCGCGATCTTGGCCGTTGTGGGCGCGGCCCTTTACTTCGGCGGGCTGCTTCAGGGCCGCGGAGTCGTGGACGCCCAGAGGCGGGACTACGAAGCTCGCCTGGAAGCAGCCCAGAGCGAAAACTTGAAGCTCATGTCCCGGCTGGCCGCGGAACAGGCGCGGGGGTTATTGTACCGCGCCGCTGCGGAGCTGGACCGCCGCAATTTCGGCACAGCCAACAGCTACCTGAAGGAGGCGGCGAAGGCCCTGGAATCCCTCAACCCAGGCGACGCTGGATTTGAGTCCTCCAAGGTGTCTTCGCTGCGCCAGGCCGTCGAGTCCGTTAATATCAGCGTCACCGAGAACCTAGAGGTCCAGCGAGAGCGGGTCCTTCGGGCTGCGGCGCAACTGGACGACCTGCTGAAACAGTGAATCGAGGCGGCTATTATTATGCGGCGCAGTCCGTCACTCCTTCCCTGGACAGCCTATAACTGAGAGTGTTTATCAACGTCACGCGGCGTTGCCTGTCTCCGAAGGCGACTCGCCGTGGCGAGAGGTTCTCGAAGGTACCGCTCGCCGTTCGCTTCGAGAGCCTCAGCAAACGTCGGCTTGGTCACTACAAAGCTGCGGTTTCCTCTTACTAAACACTCTCCTATAACGGCCTCTTGACTACTGCACGGCCGCTGCGAAATACTGGATTCACACTCTTGCCCCAGTAACAGTGGAGAATGACAACCATGCGCCTCGCCGTTGGCAGCGACGAACAGACCAGCTTGACTGATATGATTGTCCGAGAGATCAGAAGGCTGGGACACGAGGTGGAGCTTTACGGGCCCCTGTTGGGCCACCCTCTGCCGTGGCCCGACGTGGCCCAACAGGTTGCGCGCCGCGTCTCCCAGGGGGCCTGTGATCAAGGGGTGCTGCTTTGCTGGACAGGCACAGGGGTAAGCATCGCGGCCAACAAAGTGCCCGGCGTCAGGGCTGCACTCTGCACCGATGCGGAGACGGCGCGCGGCGCCCGCAAGTGGAACGACGCCAACGTCCTGTGCATGGGACTGCGCCTGACCTCAGAGGCCCTGGCCAAAGAGATGCTGGATGCCTGGTTCAACGCCCAGCCGGAGGAGAGCGAGGCGGAGAATATCGCCAAGGTGGTGGAGATGGACAAGCTGCGACAGGCCGGGTGAACTTGCGAATCGCGCAGCTAAGTTTCCCACAACCACTGTGACAAGGACCCCATGACCCAGCATTTACCACAACAGATCGCGATGTTGGGAATAGAGGGGGTCTACAAAGCCCACTCTACCCGCCCAGAAGGTCTTACCACCGAGGAGGTCCACGCCCGTCAGTCCCAGTTCGGGCTGAACTCCATCCCAGAGGCCCCTGGTCCCTCCCTTGTCCTGCGTTTCCTCAAACAACTTGTTCATTTTTTTGCCCTGCTCCTCTGGATAGGAGGCTTCCTGGCGTTTGTCGCCGGAATGCCGGAGCTGGGATCGGCTATTATCGCCGTCATTCTCATCAACGCGGTCTTCAGCTTTTTTCAAGAGTACCGGGCGGAGCGGGCGGTGGCTGCCCTCCGCAGACTGCTTCCGGCCAAGGCAAAAGTCCGGCGCAATGGCGAGGTAGTAGAGGTCCTGGCGGAGAGCCTGGTCCCGGGCGACGTGCTGCTTCTCTCCGAGGGAGACCAGGTATCGGCAGACGCACGCCTTGTAGAGGCCTACGACTTGCAAGTAGACCAAAGCGTGCTAACCGGTGAGTCGCGCCCTGCGGGCAAGGTCATCAACGAACACGAGCTGGACCATCTCTCCACCCTGGAAGTCCACAATCTGGTGTTTGGAGGCACTTTGGTTGCCTCAGGGGTTGGCGAGGCTGTGGTGTACGCCATCGGCCGCGATACCCAGTTCGGCCAGATCTTGCACTCCAGCCAGACCATCCAGCAGCTCCCCAGCACCCTTCAGCAGGAGCTTCAGCGGCTGACACGGTGGATTGCCGCCATAGCAATAGCCCTTGGCACCGTGTTCTTTCTGCTGAGCGCCTTTATTGCAGGTTTGTCGCCAGGGACCGCCTTCATTTTTACGCTGGGTATGGTAGTCGCCAACGTCCCGGAAGGCCTGCTGCCCACCGTAACCCTAGCCCTGGCCGTTGGGGTTCAGACCATGGCCCGCCGAAACGCTATAGTGAAACACCTCTCGGCCGTGGAGTCCATGGGAAGCACAACCGTTATTTGCAGCGATAAGACAGGTACCCTCACAGAGAACCAGATGAGCGTATCACAGCTATACATAGGCGGCCAGACCCTTCAGGTAACCGGGGCCGGTTACGATCCTACTGGGAAGGTATTTGCAGACGATCTTCCAGTAGACTTCACATGGTCTGATGGCTTGCACCGTTTGCTGCGCTGTGCCACATTATGCAACAATGCCCGGCACCTTCCTCCCAGTGAAGAAAGACCGGTATGGTCCGTTATGGGAGACCCAACAGAGGGTGCCTTGCTGGTGGTGGCCTCCAAAGGCGGGCTCGCCCTGGAGAAAGAGCTATTGGAATATCCACGGGTCAGGGAGCTGCCTTTCGATCCAGGGCGCAAGCGCATGGCCTCGGTCCGAGTTGAGGACGGCCATCAGGTGGCCTACGTGAAGGGGGCGCCCTTGGAAGTGCTGTCCGTCTGCAAGTATGAGGAGACGCAGCACGGCCCGGCGCCTTTGGATGAGGCGGGACGACAGCGGGTTCACGACCAGAACGATACCTTCGCCACCCAGGGGCTGAGGGTGCTGGCCCTGGCCTACCGGATCCTACCACCAGACACCGGCCTCACCATCAGAGGGGTTGAGCGAGAGCTAGTGTTCCTTGGGCTCGCCGCGATGGAGGACCCACCCCGTCCAGAGGTACCGGAAGCCATATCCCGTTGTCAGAAGGCCGGCATACGGGTCATCATGATCACGGGAGACTACACTCTGACAGCGGAGGCCATCGCCCGCCGCCTGGACCTGGTGCAAGGAGAGAATGTCAGCACCATTACGGGAACAGAGCTAAGCCAACTCTCCGACCGGGAGTTGGAGTCGGCCTTGGGGGGAGAGGTCATCTTCGCCCGGGCTGCGCCGGGAGATAAGCTCCGCATCGTTGAGGCCCTGCAGCGCATGGGACACGTGGTGACGGTCACCGGCGACGGAGTGAACGATGTGCCCGCCCTGAAGCGGGGGGACGTCGGTGTGGCCATGGGTCTCTCTGGTACCGACGCTGCACGGGAGGCCGCGGACATAGTGGTGGCAGACGACAACTTCGCCAGCATAGTGGGCGCCATTGAGGAGGGACGCAGCGTCTACCACAACATCCGAAAGTTCTTTACCTACATACTGGCAAGCAACATCCCAGAAATCGTTCCATTCGCTATCTTCGCCCTCTTCAGGAGTCCTCTAGCCCTCACTGTGCTGCAGATCCTGGCAGTGGACCTGGGGACTGACATGGCGCCTGCTTTAGCCCTGGGTGTGGAGCGGCCTGAGCCTGGGGTTATGGACCGCCCGCCGCGCCGCGCCGCGGAGCATATCCTTGACGTGCCCACCCTTTTGCGGGCCTATGCCTTCCTTGGGGTCCTTGAAGCCGCCTTTGCCATGTCGGGGTTCTTCTTCGTGTACTGGATGGGCGGCTGGCGGCCCGGGGAAGCTATGGCCGGCTCAGGTCCTTTGTACCAGCAGGCCACCACGCTGACCTTTGCAGCCATAGTCATGGGACAGGTGGGCAACGTCTTCGCCTGCCGCAGCCCCACCGAGTCCATCAGGCGCCTGGGCTTCACCAGCAATCCCGCGGTCCTGCTGGGCATCGGGGCGGAGCTGGGGCTGCTGCTGGCCCTGGTCTACCTGCCGCCGCTGGCGGCGATCTTCGGCACCGCACCCCTGGGCCTGCAGCATTGGCTGGTGCTAGCCGCGTTTCCCCCAATGCTCCTTTCCTTCGACGAGGCTCGGAAGGCTCTCGTGCGCTAGAGTGCCCGCGGCGGCTGCGTGTGGCGCGGGGCAAGGTGATAGGGGACGCTGACCGCGACGATGCCCGGGCGGAAGAGCAGGGAAGCCTTGAGCCGCATGGCCGTCCGGTTGTGTATCAGGTGTTCCCACCAGCGCGATGGGACGAACTCCGGTAGGATCACAGTCACCGTGTCACGGGGGTGGGTCTCCTTGAGGGCATCGACGTAGGCGAGCAGCGGGTCGGTGAGAGAGCCGAAGGGGGACTCGATGATGACCAGATTGACCCCCGGCTCCCAGTCTTGCCACAGGCTACGAAACTGCTCGGCCGCTGCGTCGTCCTGGGCGACATGGACAGCCACCACACGGGTGTCGTCGCCCGCGACCGCGCGCGCATAGGCGAGCGCCTGGCGGGCCGCAATGCCGACATCGGCGATGGGCACCACGGTGCGAATGACGACCTCCTCAGGGAGAAGGGGTGTCTCAGGGCGCAGGGCGCCGGTCAGACGCCGGTAGTGCTGGTGGATCGCCCACATCATGCCAACCAGGGGGGGCACCAGGACGAGCACCATCCAGGCGCCCAGAGCGAACTTGGTCAGCGCCACCTCGACGGCGACGACGCCCGTGGTCGCGGCACCCGCGGCGCTGATCGCGGCGCGGAGGCGCCAGCGTCGCTCCGTCCCACGCAGGGTCCACCAGTGACGTACCATCCCGCTCTGGCTGAGGGTGAAGGCGACGAACACTCCCACGGTATAGAGGGGGATGAGGTTGGTGACGCTGCCTCCGAAGACGACGATGAGTGCCACGGCGATGGTCGCGAGCAGGACGATCCCGCCCGTGAACGCCAGGCGGTCCCCCCGGAACTGAAACACGCGCGGCAGGAAACGGTCGCGGGCGAGAAAGCTCGCCAGGCGCGGGAAATCGGCGAAGGCAGTGTTGGCGGCGAGCACCAGCAGGAGGGCGGTGGAGATCTGGACCAGGTAGTGGAAGGGGCTGCCGTTGCCGACCAGCGCGCGTGTGAGCTGGCTGATGACGGTCTCCTGCTCCGTCGGATCCGGGATGATGCCAAGCTGTCCGGCCAGGAAGCTCATGCCCAGGAAGACCG
>JACQUH010000200.1 GCA_016210375.1 Chloroflexota bacterium | reverse complement strand
TCTGGCTCCCCCTTCCCGCACGGGAAGGGGGAGAAGATTGGTTTGAATCGGTGTGATGCTGCTCTGCCGCATCACACCGATTCCTCAGAATTTCTTTCCTTCTTTCCCGCCACGGGGACGGAGACGCTGTGCCCAACCGTCAGGAGTCAGTAGAGGCGAGGTTTCAGACAAGGGCCTCAGAGAATAAGGGGAACTGGGACAGGTCCAGCCGCTCTTCCCTGGTTTCATACGCGCCGAAGACCTCTCTCATCTCCTGGGGCACCCGGCGCGGGCGCTTGGCTTTATTGTCGTAGCTCACGTAGACCACCTCAGCCTGGGCCAGCAGCACCGTCTCGTCCTGGCGGTACACCTCGTAGGCGAAGGTGATGCTGGTGTTGCCCACGTGGGCAGCGCGAACGTAGACGTCTACCAGATCGTCCAGCCTGGCAGGGGCCTTGTACTCAATCGTCGCCCTGGCCGTCACCGTGTCAAACAGGTTAAGCTCCGCCAGGCGGTACTGGCGGAACCCCAGATGGCGGCAGTACTCCGACAGCGCCACTTCCACCCAGGTGAGGTACACGGGGTAGTACACAATAGCCTGGGCGTCGGCCTCAGCCCAGCGCACTCGGAGGCTGTGGTGGAAGCGGAAGTCTTCTATTGGCACGGGCGTGTCCTTTCTCCAGCATCATCATTGCAACACCTGTTCCCTAAACCCACGACCTGGGTGTATAGTCAGCCCAGCATGTCCACTTCCCAGGGACCGACCCTGTCAAAATCCCGGTTCAGCGCTGGGCTCCAGTGCCTGAAGCGCCTGTACCTGGAAGTCTACCAGCCAGAGCTGGCCGGGGAACCCGGCGCAGGCCAGCAGGCGCTCTTTGACACGGGCAACAGGGTTGGGGCCACGGCTCGCGGCCTCTTCCCCGGCGGAAGGCTCATTGAAGAGACCTACGACCGCCACGGGCAGGCTGTAGCAGCGACGGCCCAGGCCCTGGCCGATGCCTCCCTTCCTGCAGTCCTTGAAGGGGCCTTCACCTTCCTGGGCGTCCGCATCCGCTGTGACGTTCTTCGCCGCAACAGCGACGGCTCCTTTGACCTCTTTGAGGTGAAGTCGTCGGCTCGTGTGAAGGAAGAGCACATCCCGGATGCGGCCATCCAGCTCTACGTCCTGGAAGGGGCGGGCCTGGAGGTCCGGGCCGTCCACGTCCTGCACATCAACAGCGGCTACGTGTACCAGGGCGGAGAATACGACCTGGACGGCCTGTTCCAGGCTGGGGATGTCACCCCGGAGGCGCGCGCTTTCCTGGCCAAGGAGGCTCCGGGAGACCTGGCGGCGATGTGGGAAGCCCTGGCCCTGGAAGAGGCGCCCGGCATTGAGGTGGGCCTTCATTGCAAGCAGCCATACCTATGCCCCTTTTACGGCCATTGCCGCCAGGGGCTACCAGAGTACCATATTGACCAGCTACCGCGCGCCAGCGCCACTCTGCTGGCGGCCCTGCGCAGCGCGGGCATCCTGGACATCCGGGATATTCCCTCGGGATACCCCAGGCTCACCGCATTGCAGCAGCGGGTACAGGATAGCGTTCGCTCTGGCAGGCCTTATGTCAGCAGCGGCCTTGCCAGGGAGATGGCACAGTTGCGCCCTCCCATGCACTTCCTGGACTTTGAGACGGTCAACCCGGCATTGCCCCTGTTTCCGGGGACGCGGCCTTTTCAGGTCATTCCCTTCCAGTGGTCGCTGCACACCCTGGAGAGCGGCGGTAGGCTCTATCACCAGGCCTTTTTGCACCAGGGATTGGACGACCCCCGGGAGGCCTTCACCCGGACTTTGCTTCAGGCGGCGCAAGGTCCCGGGCCTATCCTCGTGTACTCCCCCTTTGAGGCGACTCGCCTGAAAGAGACGGCGGAGCACCTGCCGCAGTACGCGGATGGCCTGACGGCCACGCGGGAGCGGCTGTTTGACCTGCTGAAGCTGCTGCGGGAGCACTACTACCATCCGGGCCAGCACGGCAGCTACTCATTGAAAGACGTGGCGCCGGCGCTGGCGCCGGACCTGGGCTATGGCGACCTGGCTATCCAGGAGGGTACCGTTGCCGCCCAGTCCTATGAGAGGCTGCTGGCGCGGGAGGCATCCGCCGAAGAGCGCGCCGCCCTGTACCAGGCGCTGCTGGACTACTGCCAGCGAGATACCCTGGTGATGGTGAAGGTGCTGGAGGCGCTGCGCAGGGCTTCCGGCCCGGCGGCCCTGTAGAGGCCACGAATAGAAAGGAGCAAGAGGTCATGGAACGTCGCGCACCTACCAAGGCAGAGGTGGACTCGTACCTGCGGGACCGGCGCAACTGGGGCCGCTGGGGCGAGAAGGGAGGGGTGGGGGCCATCAACCTGATCACCCCGCAGAAGCGGCTTGCCGCTGCGCGACTCGTGACAAGCGGGCGGATGGTGTCGCTTAGCCGGCCTTTCCCTGTGACGCCGTCCACCGAGAACCCCAGGCCCGCCCATCACTACATGTACAGCGAGGGACGCCCTTTTGGGGGCGGCCTTGCTATGGACTACTACGGCGTCTTCTATCACGGCACAGCGACCACCCATATTGACGCCCTTTGCCACGTGTGGGACCACAACGGCATGTGGGAGGGTAAGAAGCCCGAGGAGGTCATCACGTACAGTGGAGCCAGGTACGGCAGCATTGACCAGTGGGGCGATGGCATACTCACGCGGGGCGTGCTCCTGGACGTGCCCAAGCACCGGGGCAAACCTTACGTGACCCAGGATGCCCCCGTGCAAGGCTGGGAGCTGGAGGACATCGCGAAGGCAGAAGGCATCCGGCTGGAGGCGGGGGACGCGGCCATCGTGTACAGCGGGCGGGAGGCCTACGCCAGGGAGCATGGCGGCGTCTGGGGCGGCGGGCCGGAGCGTCCGGGCCTCCATGCCTCGTGCTTGCCCTTCCTGCGGGACCACGACATCTCCATTGTCGTCTGGGACATGATGGACGCCCGGCCCGACGAGTACCGGGTCCCATGGACGGTGCACGGCGCCATCTTTGCCTACGGCGTGGCCCTGGTGGACAACTCCTTGCTGGAGCCGCTGGCCCAGGCCTGCGCCCAGGAGGGCCGCTACGAGTTCATGCTGACCATCAACCCGCTGAAGGTAATCGGCGGCACTGGCTCGCCTGTGAACCCCATCGCGGTGTTCTGATATCCCCAGCTCAAAGGGACAACGTATTCCAGATACGAGGGACAATTGATATCTTTCAAACCGTCAGGGATTCGCGTTAGAACATGCATGCCTTTAGGGCTAACGGCGTAGCCACGCTTTGACTGCAGGTGCATCTGCAGAATTGCGCTGCTCAATGTAGTTGACTTCCCAATCACGACCGCCCAATTCCATAAACTTGCCATATGCGCCCTTGCCGTAGACAACGATTTTCGCAGGTTCAAGGAGGGCGAGCTGCCTTTCTGTTGACAGTCCAAATGCTTCCCTAAAGTCTGGCACAATGCGATCATTGTAGGTTGCCAGCGGGATCAGGTTCAGATAGGCGATGTCGTCTAGGCGCAAACCCAGATGATTCTGAACGGCTGTTATGGGCCTCCATGCTGGTTTGTATCTGACTCCAAGCATGAAGCTTCTCATCATCGCAAAGAGCGTATTGAGGCTCTCAATAGTACGTTCATCGCCATGCTGTTTGATTAGGCGAAACATCTCCTTATCGGCATCAGTAGCTGCGGTTGTATTACTTGCACGCGGGTTCTGTCCCATGACGACCACGCGTGTAGAAGCACCGTAATACTGGCTGCCCACGAACCCAGGCTGGGGCCATCGCTGGCTAAAGGGTACGAATTCCATTCGGGCCTTGGCCCTTTTGAGGAAGCTGTCCCAATAGGCGTCCGCGCCGATGTCTGCCCACAAGTTGACTATTGCGTTTTCCACAGCTTGCCTCCAAATCCGTAGATTGTGTTGGTCAACGTACAGTGATCACTGGCCAATTCGAGGAACATGCCTCACAGGAGGGGATGACATACGCACTGAGCCTGCGGAAGGGCGCGTTCGTGGTTCGACGAGCTCACCACGAACGGAAAGAGAGTGCATCCGTTCGCCCTGGGCC
>JACQUH010000206.1 GCA_016210375.1 Chloroflexota bacterium | reverse complement strand
GGTTGAAGCCGTGGGCGCCGGCCATGTTGATGATGGGCCGGATGCTCACCCCCGGGGACTTCAACTCCATCAGGAGAAAGGTGATCCCCCGGTGCTTTTCGGCCTCCTGGTTGGTGCGGGCCAGGAGCAAGATCCAGTCGGCCCTATGGGCGTTGGAGGTCCAGATCTTCGTGCCGTTGACCACGTAGTCGTCTCCGTCTACTACGGCCTTGGTCTGCAGGGAGGCCAGGTCGGAGCCGGACTCTGGCTCGCTGTACCCCTGGCACCACTGCACCTCGCCCCGGGCCACGGGGGGCAGGAAGCGACGCTTCTGCTCCTCAGTGCCGTGGATCATGAGGGTGGGGGCCAACATGGTGATGCCCCAGATGTCTATGCCCGGGGCGCGGGAGTAGGCGATCTCCTCGCGGAAGACCACCTGGGTCATGATGGACGCGCCGGCGCCGCCATACTCCTGGGGCCACGCCAGGGTGAGCCATCCTTTCTGGGCCAGCTTCTTGCGCATCTGCAGCGTGAAGGCCCACTCCTGGTCGCTCCCACCCTCCCCCTCCCCTTCCCAGTCAGGGGGCAGCTCCTGCTTGAGGAAGGTCCGCAGCTCCTGGCGGAAGGCCTCTTCTTCGGTTGTGAACTTGAAGTCCATGATATGCCTCCTAGCCGTCGGGCCAAGCCTTATTGGCGAGTTCCGATTTCCCAACGCCGGTTGGGTTTCTTTGCGAAGTGTTGGCCCGCCCCGAGGGGCGACACTCACACATTCAGTATGGGAGGGGTCTAGCCCGTGGGTATTGGCAGTCCAGCCCAAGACAGAGGCGCCTACCCCCTGGGCAAGCCCAGCCCGCGCTCGGCAATGACGTTGCGCTGGATCTCCGAGGTGCCCGCGGCGATGGTGGAGCTGAAAGAGGTGAGGAACCCCCGCTGGATGCGGCCCTTCAGCGGCGCCCACTGACTGCCCCTGGAAAGGCCGCCGTACAGACCCATCATGGACATGCCAACTCCGTAGAGCCGCTGCACCATCTCCGATCCGAACAGCTTGCCCACGGAGGCCTCCTTGTTGAACACCTCGCCCCGGCTCTGAAGGTAGCCGACGCGGTAGGAGATCATGCGGCTGACCTCCACCTCCACCGCCATGTCCGCCAGGCGGTTGCGCACCTCGGGCTTTGCGGCCAGCTTCTGGCCGTTCCACGCTGTCTCCCTGGCGAACTGTACGAGCTCCTCCAGGGTGCGCCGGGCGCCGGCGGAGCGCCCGACGCCGGAGCGCTCAAAGTCCAGCAGGCGCGCCCCGACGTACCAGCCACGGTTGTACTCTCCCACCAGGTTCCGCTTGGGCACTCGCACGTTGTCAAAGAAGAGCTGGTTGAAGCCGTGGATGCCGGCCATATTGACGATAGGCCGGATGGTGAGGCCGGGGGTCTTCATGTCCGCCAGGAAGAAACTGATGCCCCGGTGCTTGGGGGCGTCCGGGTCTGTGCGGGCCAGCATGAACAGCCAGTCGGCGTGGTGCGCCCCGGAGGTCCAGATTTTTGTGCCGTTGATGACGAAGTCGTCGCCATCGGCCATGGCCCGGGTCTGGAGAGAGGCCAGGTCTGAGCCGGCCTCCGGCTCGCTGTAGCCCTGGCCCCAGCGCATCTCCGCGCGAGCGATACGGGGTAGGAACTCCCGTTTCTGCTCGTCTGTGCCCTCCAGCATCAGGATAGGCCCCAGCATGTTTACAGAGTTGTCTGCCGCCGGCACGCGGTGGTAGGCCATCTCCTCGTTGAACACAAGCTGCTGGTAGTGGGGCGCTCCCATACCGCCGTACTCCTTCGGCCAGGCCATAGTGAGCCATCCCCGCTGGGCCAGCTTCCTTCGGATTGCCTGGGCCTCTCTGGGGTCCTCCTCTTCAAAGCCACCCCCCTCCCAGTTGGCCGGGACATCCGTGCGGACGAACTGGCGCACCTCTTCCCGGAACTCCTCCAGCTCGGCAGGAAAGCCAAAATCCATATCCCCCTCCTACGCTTCAAAACGCGCGAGGTGCTGTAGGTCGCTCTTCGGGGGCAAGGAACACCCCCACGGGGCGCTGTGTCAACGGCCGACCGTCAGGCAGGTGACGGTGCGCTGGATGCCGCCTATGGTGTGCACCTTGCCCGTCACTATGTCGCCTATGGACCCCAGGTCGGGGGCCTCAACGACGGCGATGATGTCGTACGGGCCTGTTACAACGTCCACCGACTTCATGCCCTCCAGGGAGTTCAGTGCGGAGACCACATCTCTGGTCTTGCCCACTGCGGTCTCAATGAGGACAAACGCCCGAGTAGCCACGCCTCACCTCCTTCCTGCCACCTCCAAAAGGGTGATGAGAACCATCATATCTTTTGAGGGTGATGCTGCGGTTCATTCTATTTGTCCCCAGGAAAGGTGTCAATTGAGCGACATGCTTGGTTCTGGGCGATGGAGGCGGACGCCGTCGCCCTCCCAGCCGATCAGTGGGATGTGCAGGGCGCCGTCTCCTAGCTCCTGACCTACGCAAACTCTTGACTAGGGAGTAAGGCATGGTGTAGTATCCCGCCGAGGAAGGCTCCAGTCGTGAACCGCCAGGGCAAGCAGAGGGGCGGGAGCTCCGGAGGAGAACGAGGGCTGAGGGCTTCCCTTGTGTGCCTTCAGGTGACTTTGGAGGCCTGCATTCAGACCCCGGGGTAGCCCGGTCTGCCAGGCGGAGCGTCTATACACCAGCAGGTAGTCTCAGTTGGAGGGGCAATGGAATGACAACCCAACAGCAGTCGTATCTGACCCCCGAAGTCAAGGCCATGGTCGGGGTACAAGGGGAGAAAGTAGAGGTCACGATCTGGGGCATTGAGAAGGAGCACCTGCGCCGCTTCGTGCACGCGATCATGGACCCGGACCCCCGCTACTGGGACGAGGAGTTCGCGCGCACCACGAAGTTCGGCGAAGTGATCATGCCCCCGATCTACTGCACCTATATGAACAAGACGGCTCCAGGAGCGGAGGACCCGATCTCCCGCGCTTTCCGCAACAACCCCGTCTCCGACGGCATCGGCGGTCTGGACCGGGGCCGCCCTGGTGCGTTGCCCCCCCTCCCCCTTCCGCAGATGCGGGTCCTGAACGCTGGCAACGACATTGAGGTATTCAAGTACCCCAGCCTGGGGGACCGCATCTTCTCGCAGCAGAAGTACGGGAGCATCATTGAGCGCGTGGGCAGGGATGGCAGCCATATGCTCATCGTGACCAATGAGACGATCTTCACCAACCAGAAGGATGAGGTGCTCTGCATCACCAGGAGCTCCGGTATACGCAGGTAACTCACCGCTGTCACGCAACCGCAAACACCAAAAGGGAGGGACCCATGACCACACGGACTGGTGAGGAACTGAGGAACAAGCAGCAGACTCACTACGAGGACGTAAACGAGGGGCAGATGTTGCCCGATTATGTCCTTGGACCCATGACGCCCACCCACATTTTCCGGTGGAGCGCCGCGATTGAGAACTGGCACCGGATCCACTACGACCAGGACTTCGCTGTTTATCACGAGGGGCTGCCCAACATCCTGGTCAATGGTTCGTGGAAGCAGAGCGTTTTGCCTGGCTATTTGAAAGACCTCTGCCTGCCCGATGGTTGGATGTGGAAGTGCTCCTTCCAGCATCGCGCCATGATTGTGCCGGGCGACACCATTACCTGCTGGGCCAAAGTAACCAGCAAGAAGGTCATTGACGGCCTGGGGTTCATTGAGTTGGAGGTCGGCATGAAGACCCAGGACGATATTGAGACCTGCCCTGGCCAGGCCACCATCGTCCTGCCCCTCAAGGGCGGTCGTTCCGTTCCATATCCCTTCGTCCCACCCAAGAGCTAGGGTCTGAGCAAGGGTCGCCATTCAAGAGAACACTACTTGCCATGGGCCAAGGTCCATGCATGAAGGAGGAGATATGCCGCGTTGGCTAGCTATAGGTAAAGCCCCCGGATGGGACGAGGTCAACAAGTTGACCAGTGAGATGAAGGCGACAAAGAACTGGCGCGCCGACGCCCGCACCAGCGTTACCACAGTCTTGGCCCTGGGCGATGGCCGGCTGGTTGCCGAATGCCATGGCGCGGAGCAGAAAGACTTTGAGGCATGGCTGAAGATGAAGGGGTGGACTGTGGAGAGCATCGTCCCCATCAAGTACATTGCAAACCTAGGTAGTATCTGGGACGGGCAAAAGCCGTAGCCAGAGAGGAGGATAGCTCTGTGACAACCTCCGCAACCAAGTTGACGCCGGAAGTCAAATCGGTTATTGGCGCCACCAGCGAGTTTACGGAAGCTGGCTGGGGAGTGGTGAACAAGGAAGGCCTTCGCCGCTTCACCCACGCTATCATGGACCCAGACCCGCGCTACTGGGATAACGACTTTGCCAAGACCACCCGCTACGGGGAAGTCATCGCTCCCCACCTGCATGGAGGCGGCGGCGGTAGGCCGCCCTGGGAGACCCTGGACCCAGTCAGCTATACCTTTCGGCAGAACCCCATCGCCGATAGCACAAGGGACGCCCCCAGCGGGCGGCAGGGCGCCTTGCCCAGGGTACCAACAGACCTTGTTCGGCTGCTCAATGCGGGCAACGAGATTGAGATGTACAAACATCCCATCATGGGAGACCGTGTTTACTCCCAGAACAAGTACGCCAACATCATTGAGCGCGTCGGGCGGGATGGCTCCCACATGCTCATCGTCACCACCGAGACCTCGCATTGGAACCAGCGGGGCGAACTCCTCTATATCAACCGGGGGTCCAGTATCCGGCGGTAGCACCCACAGGGTAGAAAAAGCAGGGGGAGAAGGCTCTTGGCCTTCTCCCCCTGCTTTTTCTACCCTGTGGGGCCGTTGACTATGGCTGTGCCTGCGGTTCCTGCCGCCATCCCAGGCCGAACGGCAAGGGGAGGCTGGTCTACTCTCTCTCATATAACCATACACTTAGAAGGCATGTACCTGACTGAATGGCAAACCTGCCCCTTCGCTCTGCTCAGGGCTTTTGCTATTTTGTTTGGAATCTGGCGGCTCGCCGAAGGCGAGCCGCCAGATTCCAAACAATTCAGTTCCCCGGGTAGGGAGGAGGAAACCTTTGACGGCGAAACGCAGGTGTATTTGCGAGAGACTACACTAGCTGGGCGAGTGGGCCAGCATCTCTTGCATCTCATGGGCGGTCTGGGCCGAGGAACGCATCTGGGTACGGGGCATGTCTGCGTGGCGGACATGCAGGCAGATGAACACGGGGCCCTTCTCCCGAAAGACGCCCTCTACATCTATGCGGAACTCCTCAATATCATCGTACTCGTAGACCTTGGCATAGCCCGCGCCCTTGGCCATCTCTGGCAAGGACGAAATGCCCGCACCGGGAGTCGGCTCGCCGCCGGTGTTGGTGTACCCGCCATTCTCCAGCACGATGTGCACCAGGTTGGCCGGCTTCTTGCCTGCCACCGAGGCCAGTGTCCCCAGGTTCATGAGCAGGCTGCCATCGCCATCAATGACGATGACCTTACGGGTGGGTTGGGCCAGGGCCAGCCCCAGGGCAAAGGACGATGCCTTCCCCATGGCGTTGATGGCCATGTCCTGGGCTGGGTTCTGGGAGAGAGTGTCCCACTCCCGCCGGCCGGTCATGGTGGCCACCACCAGGGCATTCCTGCGAAGGTCGTGGATGGCGCGGAGCGCCTCCAAAGAAGGGATCATTGCTCTCCTCTCTTGTTTCCCTGCCACGCGGCGGAGCCGAATGGCTTACGGTCATGGCCTAGAAACTAGCCCAGAACTCCCTTTAGCACCGCCCCCTGATGGTCATTTACAAAATAACCTGCCAGTTGGGTTCCGACCTAACCCCCTCTGGCTCTCCCTTTCCGCACGGGAAGGGGGAGATGATTGGTTTTAATCGGTGTGATGCGGCACTGCCGCATCACACCGATTCCTCAAATATCCGTCCCAGACTCCTGAGACCGTCCGCCGTCTTCGGAGGCCCCCGGAGCGGACTGGGCCAGCAGCTCGCGCACAGTGGCGATGGCCTTTCGCATACCCTCACCGCCGTCGTAGTCAGGGAAGTCCAGCAGCATGTCCGGGTCGGGCCGCACCTTCAGGCACACGAAGACGGGCCCGGGGGCGTTCATCACCTCTTCAACCTGGAGAGCGAGCTCCTCCAGATCGCTGAACTCATACACCGAGGTGTAGCCAGCGCCCCGGGCCAGGCTGGCGAAGGACAGCTTGCCGATATCGGGTATGGGCACCCCTCCCCTGAAGGCGTAGATTCCGTCCTGCACCAGGAAGTGGACCAGGTTCGCCGGCTCCTTGCCCGCCACGGTGGCCATGGCGCCCAGGTTGGCCAGCAGGGCGCCATCGGTATCCACCACGACCACCTTCTTGTCCGGCCTTGCCAGGGCAATTCCCAAGCCCAAAGAGACGCCCTTGCCCACGGCGTCTGGGAAGGGGATGTCCAACTCCTTGCTGCGGCTCACCTTTGCCCAAGGCAGGGTGTTCTCTTCGCAGGTCACTACTACGGCCCCCTGGCGGAGCCTTTCCACCAGGCGAAGCCCATCTTCCAGGGACATCAATGCCTTGTCTCCTGAGGGGCTGTTTGCTTCCTGCAAATAGCCATCCCAAAATGCTTCTGCACCACTCCCTCAAGGTCGTTGACCGAATAACCTAACCCCCTCTGGCCCCCTCCTTCGTCCCGATTCCATCGGGACTCAATCCCGATGGAATCGGGATTCCCGCACGGGGAGGGGGAGAGGGTTTACTTGAATCGGTGTGATGCGGCAGAGCCGCATCACACCGATTCTTCCGGTTCTGGTCCTCCTCTCCGATACGGAGAGGGGGACCACAGGAGGAGAGGTCGGTAACCCGGCGCCAGTTTATCCTGTAAACCATCATAAGCGGGCGGCATCATACCCCAGACTTCAGGCTAAGGTGAAGAGGGGCTGTTTTGAGATGATTTCTAGGTAGCGCCCGACGCTAGAGTTGGGAGAAGCCTGCTCCCAGGGGAAGCCAGGGAGGAAGGTCCCGTTCTTGTATTGTCATTGCCCCGTCTGCACCAAGCGTCCGCCCTGGGTTGGTTGAAGGGCGGACGGAGAGACCGCGCGAGCCGAACAGGGCTTGTTCCGGCGAGTGCTGCCCCCTGGCCTACAGGGTGCGCAACTCCTTGCGCAGGTCCATGATGGCAGCGACGGTGCTACGCGCTCGGGGGTCGCGGGGACGCCGGCCGATGGGCTCGTTCTGGACCTCGGGCTGCATCCTGAAGGTGACGAAGACCGGCCCTTCCGTGGCGAACACTTCGCTCACCCGCCCGGCGAAATCCTCAATGTCGTCAAAGGTGAAGGTGGCGGCATAGCCGGCGCCGTTGGCCACCTCTGAGAAGTCAATAATACCGTCTGCAGCAATGGGCTGCCCGCCGGTGATGGCGTAGACGCCGTTATTCAGCACAAAGTGGTACAGGTTCTTGGGCCTCTTGCCGGCGATGGTGGCCATCGTGCCCAGGTTCATCAGCAGGCTGCCGTCGCCATCCAGGACAATGACGCTGGTGTCCGGCTGGGCCAGAGCGAGGCCCAGGGCAAAGGAAGAAGCCTTGCCCATGGCCCCACTGATGGGCAGGTCACGGGACGGGGCGGCGCTGGTCTGGGACCAGGAGGCGCCGGCAGTCATGGTGGGCACGACCAGGGCTTTGCCTCGTTGCTTGGACAGTACCTGCATCAGGGCGTCGTACTTGATCACGGTGACATCTCCTGAGGAGTGATGGTTAGCTAACGCCTACCCACGGCCTGTCTGAGCTTGCACGCGGCGACGCTCCTCGTCCAGGTTGGGGCGATTGAAGCCGTGGTACTCGTCGCCCACCAGCACCGCCACGGGTCTGCTGGTCCTGGCGGCCTCCTCAAAGGCCAGCGAGATACGGTCGGCGTCGCCGTCGTGCTCCACCAGGTAGTAGTGGACACCCCAGGCATTGAGGGTCGGCTCCGTCAGGCGGGCAGCGGAGTCCGGGGTGATGCCCCAGCGGGTCCAGCCCCGGTAGCCGATGACCATAACGATAGGCAGATTGCAGTCCATCCCCAGGCCACGGATGGAGTCGCCGGACTCCATCATGCCAGTGTTCTGGACAAGGCAGACAGGCTTCTTGCCGCCCACCAGAAGGCCCGCGGCTATGGCCATGGTCTCGGCCTCCCGGCCCACCGAAATGACGTCAATATCCGGATCCTCCTCCATAGCCAGGAAGAGGTGGTTGGTCTCACTATCGGGCAGATAGACGACGTGCGTAACGCCGTTCTTCTTGAACTGCCTCAGGATGGTCACCGGGCTAAGCAACGCCTGCTGGGTTGTCATGTCCCCTCCTCAATAGTCTTCGTTCTCCATACTATCCCAAAAATAGCGCCAGCGACCGGTCTGGCCGATAGAAGTCCAGGCCGTTCCCAAAAGCAGGGGCAGGAGGGCCTTTGGAATAGCTTCTCGTGTCCGCCCGCTCTCCCACTGGCGCCGCCGGCCAACCTCTGGCGAGGCGCTACAGAACACCCGCGGCCCTTACGTGCGCGGAGCGTGTTGGAGCTAAACGTAGCCTCATTATAGGGAGGCCGCCAGAAACGGTCAACCTCTTGGACTGGTTCAAGAGGGGGCAGCCGGTAGAGGGGTGAGGTAGGGCAGGTTTGACCCTGGCAGTACCTGCAAAGCCAGCCAGATCGCTTCTTGCACCTGGCTGCGCAGGTTGGCCAGGCCAACCTTGCCGCGCCAACAGGGCCCGCTTTGCCTACGGAAGCCCTGGTTCCGTAGGCAAACCCAGGGTGCAATAGTTTCATTGCACCCTGGGCATTGGTTTCCGGTATCGCTCGCCTCCTTCTCAGGCAGGGGCGATGTTCTGATTCAAGCGGAACAGGTTGGTGGGGTCATACCTTCGCTTCAGGCCCCGCAAACGCTCGTAGCTGGGGCCATAGGCTGCCCCAACCCGATCCGTCTCCTCCTGGGTCATGAAGTTCACGTAGACTCCGCCAGTGGCATAAGGGGTCATCGACTGAAAGGCGTGGCGGGTCCAGGCGATGCCCCTCTCATCCTCACTCGCCTGCTCCCAGCGCCCGTGGATGTTCATAGCGAACAGCGTGTCGCGGTGGGCGTAGGCTGTGGCATCACGAGGGATACGGCTAGCCTTCCCGCCGATGAGCCCGAAGAAGATCTCACACTGGGGCGAAGGGAGGCTGGTTAGCTGCTGGACCACGGCATCAATGGCCGCACCGGTGAGGTTCGTCAGGTTGTGCGACTTCCAGTAGTTGCGCGCTCCTGGGGTCAGGAGAGGGTCAAAGGCACTCTGCCAGGCTGTGTACGGCTGCACTCCAAGGTGCTGGCCCACGGGCTTGCCAAAACTCAGGAGAGGCGCCACAGCCCGCTGGCCCTCGCCAGGGTCGCCCGCATGACAGGCGGCCAGGACCACTACCTCCTTGCCATGGACCTCTTGAGGGAGGAATGGAAGGGGAGGGGCCTTGCGCATGACGACCCACACACACAGGTCGTCGGACATACCCTTCACGAACTCCGCATACCGGGTCAGGACGGTCTTGGCCTGGTCCAAGGGGTAGACGATGAGGCCGCTGAATACCTCCGGGCCTACTGGGTGGAGCTGGAACTCAAACATGGTCACGATGCCCAGGTTACCCCCACCGCCACGAATGCCCCAGAAAAGTTCTGCATTCTCCTTCTCGTTGGCACGCACGAGCTTGCCGTCCGCCGTAACGACGTCTGCCGACACAAGGTTGTCCACGGTCATTCCGTGCTTGCGGCTAAGCCAGCCGAAGCCGCCTCCCAGGGTCAACCCCGCGACTCCCGTGGTGGAGTTGATCCCCAGGGGGGTCGCCAACCCGAAGGCTTGGGTCTCGCGGTCCATATCACCCAGGGTCGCCCCAGGCTCTACGAAGGCGCGACGGGCCACCGGGTCCACCCGCACGGACTTCATGGCGCTCAGGTCTATCATCAGGCCACCGTCGCAGACGGCATTGCCAGCGATGTTATGGCCGCCACCGCGCACGGCGACCAGCAAGTCGTGCTCCCTGGCGAAGTTCACCGCCTGCACGACATCGGCCACGCCCACGCACCGGACAATGATGGCCGGCCGCCGGTCAATCATGGCGTTCCAGATGGTGCGTGCCTCGTCGTACCCCGGATCGTCCGGCTGCAGCAGACTCCCGCGCAGCTTCGCTCTTAGCTGGTCCACGGTAGTCCCGTCCAGGGTGATCCGCTGCCCCCTGCCGTTGGTCAAGGTAGCTTGCGCCATGGTATCCCTCCCGATAGAAAGTTGGCTTAAGGTTGCCGGAGTGATTTTACTACTATGGTGTTATCAAATCAAGAGATGGTCTTGATGCATCAAAGAGATTCAGGGTGGGAACCGAGTGCGGGCGTGGCGAACAGGGCTGTGCCAACGTGGGTGTGGGGGGTACGACGACCATAGCAGGCAAAGGCCTTGCGGTCCGCACACCTGCGCCACAGAAGCATTCCTGTGGTAGTATAAGGGCCATGACTGACATACAAGTGGTGACTCTTGACCTGTGGCAAACCCTCGTCATTGACACGCGGGAGTGGGGACGGGAGCGCACGCGCATCCGCATTGAGGACACCGTGGCAGCGCTGAAAGAGGCAGGCGAGATTTTCACCGAGGAGCAGGTGCGGGAGGCCTTCCGCGCCGGCTACCGGCAGTGCCGGGAGGTCCACAGGCAAGGGCTGGACGTGTCCTTCCGGGAGCAGGTGCAGATGTTTGTGCGGGGGATCGCCCCTGGCCTGCTGGAACGCCTCAGCCGAGAGACCTTCGCCACGATCCTGAACCGGTACGCTGACTCCTTCTACGACTCCCCTCCCATGGTGGCGCCGGGAGTGGAGGACACGCTGCTGGCGCTGAAAGAGGCTGGCTACCGGCTGGGCATCATCTCCAACACGGGCATGACCTCGGGCCGCACCTTCCGCTCTTACCTGGACGAGCAGCGCCTGGCCGTGTACTTTGACCACTTCACCTTCTCCGACGAAGTGCTTATGACCAAACCGTCCAGGAGCATCTTCCTGCACACCTTGGCCAGCATGGGCGGCACGACGGCTGCCTCCGTGCACGTGGGGGACCACCTGCTGAACGACATCAAAGGCGCCAGCGACGTGGGTATGCGCACTGTTTGGCTGCAGGGGTTTGATGACAGCCAGCTAGACGTGAAGCCCACGGCGACCATCCAGAACATCAAGGAGCTGCCAAGGGCGCTGGAGGGTTTGAGCAAGGTGGGCTAGACCACCAGTCACAGCCGGGGAACTAGGAAACTATCTCAAAATGGTTTTCTGCACCCCGGCCTGAAGGCTGGGGCATGATGCCGCCCCCTTCATGGGGCGGTACAGAAGCGTTTTGGGATAGGTTCTGAAGGGAGGAGATGGTATGACCTACGAGTATGACGCCCAGAAGCGGGACATCTCCCTTGCCTTTGGCGGCGACGCCATGATCACCCGCAGGATGCGGCCTTTCAAGGAAGACCGCTTCCTCCAGCTCGTGGACATCCTGAAGGCAGCAGATTGCACTGTTGTGAACTTGGAGATGCTTTTCCATGACTACGAGTCTAGCTGGCAAATTACCGCGGCCACACCCACCCGCTCCGACCCGCGCAACCTGCAAGAGCTGAAGTGGATGGGCATAGATGCCGTTACCACCGCCAACAACCACTCCTACGATTTCTCCGAAGGCGGCTTCCTCACGACTCTGGCCCACTGCAAGGAGTACGAGCTGCCCCAGGCCGGCGGCGGCAGGAACATGGACGAGGCCCGCGCCCCCGCCTTCGTGGACACCGCCCGGGGTCGGGTCGCCGTCCTGGGCGCCACCAGCTCCTTCAGCGAGCAGTCCCGGGCCGGCCTGGGCCGTCCCGACTTCCACGGCAAGCCAGGCATCAACGCGGTCCGCCACAGCGTCGTCCACACCGTCAACCGCCCCGTCTTTGATGCCCTCAAGCTGGCAAACCAGGAGCTTGGCTATGAGGAGTCCCAGGCCGCTGCCCGGGCCTTCGCCTTTAGCGGCAACCCTCACCCCATGGACCCGAACACCACCCAGCAGTTCATGGGCGCCCGGTTCACACTGGGCGAGGAGTTTTCGCGCAAGACTGCCTGCGACAAGGAGGACCTGGACGGCATCAGCAAATGGATCAGGGCCGCAAAGATCCATGCCGATTGGGTGGTGTACGGGTTCCACAGCCACGAGAGCGGCCCCACCGGCGAGGTCCACGGGGGAGGCCGGACCTCTCCCCCCGACTTCCTCGTGGAGTTTGCCCACTGGGCTATTGACCAGGGCTGCGACGCTTTTGTCGCCCACGGGCCGCACCACCTCAAGGGCATTGAAATCTACAAGGGCAAGCCCATCTTCTACAGCCTGGGCAACCTCATTTTTGAGAACGAAACCGTTCCCTGGGTGCCCGACGAAGGCTACCGCCACTTTGACCTGGGCTACCAGCACACCCCCGCCGACTTCCAGGTGGCCCGCGCCGACCAGGACCGTCGCGGCTTCCCGGCCGATCCCGTCTACTGGCGCTCCGTCGTGCCTGTGGTCAACTTCGCCGGCGGAGTGCTGAGAGAGGTACGCCTCTACCCGATAGACCTGGGCTTCCAGCGCCCTATCCCGCAGCGTGGCCGCCCCATGCTCGCCCATCGTGAGCACGGGACTGAGACCCTGCAGTGGCTTCAGAAGCTATCGGAGCCGTACGGGACTAAGATCAACATTGATCACGGTATGGGGGTTATCACCGCATAACGGGTCTTTCCACAGACCTATCCGATGGCAACACCTGATGACGGAGAGGAGCGTCGCCCATGGTTGCCAACACGGTCAGACTCGGCGAAGGCGGATTCAACTATCAGGTCGCGGTCAACTGGGAAACGGTGCCGCCAGGGTACGCCTGGCGCGAGGTGGCGGCCGTGGCGGTTGATTCAAGAGACCGGGTCTATGTATTCAACCGAGGACCGCACCCCGTCATCGTGTTTGATAGCGAAGGCCGCTTTCTCAGCTCGTGGGGCGAGGGAGTGTTCGTGAGGGCCCACGGCCTCACTTTGGGACCAAACGACACGCTGTATTGCACCGACGACGGCGACCACACGGTGCGCCAGTGTACCCTGGACGGCAAGGTGCTGATGACGATAGGCGTGCCAGGGAAAGCCGCGGAGTACCAGAGCGGCAAGCCTTTCAACCGGTGCACGCATGTGGCGTTGGACCCAAGGTCCGGCGAGCTCTATGTTTCCGACGGATATGGGAACTCCAGGGTGCACAAGTTCACGCCAGACGGCAAGCTGCTTTTCTCCTGGGGCGGCCCCGGCACCGATCCCGGCGAGTTCAACATCCCCCACAACATAGTCACAGACAACAACGGCTATGTTTACGTCGCCGATAGGGAGAGCCACAGGGTGCAGATATTCAACGCAAATGGCCGCTTTGAGGCCCAGTGGAACAACCTGCATAGACCCTGCGCCCTTTTCATCACCGAGGAGCAGCACATCTACATTGGAGAGCTGGGAGCGGCGCAGGAGGTAAACCGGCACCTGCCCAATATCGGACCGCGGATCACCGTCATGAACACAAAGGGTGAGCGCCTGGCGCGCATCGGCCACCTTGGGTCTGGCCTGGGGGTAGGCCAGTTCATTGCGCCTCATGGGATCTGCCTGGACTCCCGGCGCAACATCTACGTGGGCGAGGTTGCTGCGACCGCCATAAGCCACTTTGAAACGCCCCCACCAGGTGTTCGCAGCCTTCAGAAACTGGTCAAGGTGCCTTGATTCCCTTGTAACCATCGCAACATGCTTCTGTACCGCCCCTCTACGGTCAGAGTCCATTAACCAGGAAGCAGGCAAGTGGCGTTGTCCCCTAGCCCGACAGACCTTCGGGTGCTGGTGGTGGCCCGGGACCCGCTGGCCCGCGCGGGGCTGGCGGCGCTCCTGGGCGGCCAGCCAGGGTTTGATGTGGTGGGGCAGGGGGTTGGCGGCGATGAGATAGGCCAGGGGGCAGGGGCCTTCCCTCCAGAGGTAGTCCTCTGGGACCTGGGCTGGGAGCCTCAGGGGGCCCTTGAGGAGCTGGCGGTGGTGCGGGAGGAGGGCCTGCCCGTGCTTGCCCTGGTGTCTGAAGCCTCCTCTGCCTCTCATGCCTGGACCCTGGGGGCCAGGGGCATCTTGCGTCGGGACGCCGACGCCTCTACCCTGGCGGCGGCGCTGGGGGCCGTGGCCCAGGGGCTTGCCGTCCTGGACCCGGAGCTGGCGGTGGAGGCCCTGGCCACGAGGCCGCAGCCCGCGGAGTCGCTGGTGGAGGAACTGACGCCCCGAGAGCGCCAGGTGCTGGCCCTGCTGGCAGAGGGCCTTACCAACAAGGCCATCGCGGAGCGGCTGAGGGTGAGCGAGCACACGGTAAAGTTCCACGTGAACGCTATTCTGGGCAAGCTGGCGGCCCAGAGCCGCACCGAGGCCGTGGTGCGGGCAACGCGTCTGGGGCTGCTCTCGGTTTAGGCGAGTCCCTGTGCCCTGTGCCTTCTGCTGTGACACTCACAAAGAAGAAGCCATCTCACTGCACTTCCGATGCCGGGCCCCGTCATGGGCTTTCACTTCACAGTTGTGCTACCGCGGTTGTGACCTCTTCCCCTGTAGTCCCCCTCTCCGCGGCGGAGAGGGGGACGATTATTTGAGGAATCGGTGTGATGCGGCAGAGCCGCATCACACCGTCTCAGACCAATCTTCTCCCCCTTCCCGTGCGGGTAGGGGGAGCCAGGGGGGGTTAGGTTATTGAGTCAATGACCTTCAGGCTGTGGTGATAGGCTTTCCTCCCTGATGTCTTGGGCGACGAAAGACCTTGGGTCGCCAGAGTGGGTTCTTGCGGCGGCAGTGTGTTGCTAGTACAGTGGGATGCATCATTTTCCAAGGAGCAGCTATGGAGTATCGTCGTCTGGGCAGCTCGGGGCTGGAGGTGTCCGCGGTGGGGCTGGGCACCAACAACTTCGGTGGTCGCATGGACTATGCAGCGACCGAGAAAGTGGTGCGCCAGTGTATGGAGGTAGGCATCAACTTCATTGACACCTCCAACAGCTACGGCGCGACAAAGTCGGAGGAGTTCATCGGCAGGGCCGTCAAAGGCTCGCGGGACAAAGTGCTCCTGGCCACCAAGGTGGCCTCGGCCATGGGGCAGGGCCCCAACCAGCGGGGCACCTCTCGCAAGCATGTTCTGGACGAGGTGGACAAGAGCTTGAGGCGCCTGGACACGGACTACATTGACCTGTACTACATCCATTTCCCAGACCAGCGGACCCCCATAGAAGAGACCATGCGCACCCTGGACGACCTGGTTCGCCAGGGGAAGGTGCGGTACATCGGCTGCTCCAACTACGCCGCGTGGCAGGTGTGCGAGGCGGTGTGGACCTCCCGGATGCTCCACCTGGAGAGCTTCGTGAGCGTTCAGCCCCAGTGGAGCATGCTCAGCCGGGGGATAGAGCGGGAGCTGGTTCCCTTCTGCCAGGAGTACAGGATTGGCATCCTGCCCTATTTCCCTCTGGCGGGCGGATTCCTCACCGGGAAGTACCGGCAGGGGCAGCCCCCTCCCGAGGGCAGCCGCTTCCAGAAGAACCCGCGGTTCGGGGAGCGCACCCTGACCCAGAGGAACTTCGCCGCCCTGGAGCAGATCGAGAGGTTCGCCGCCCAGCGAGAGCGACCGATGGG
>JACQUH010000202.1 GCA_016210375.1 Chloroflexota bacterium | reverse complement strand
TAGAACGTGAGCTTGCGGTACAGCATGGGCAGGCGGCTGGGCAGGCTGTTGATGTCGCCCAGCACCTCGTAGCCCATGTCCTGGCACATGGTCTTCAGGTAGTCGTGGCCCGCCTTGTCCACCGTCAGGGCAAAGGGGGTGATGCCCTTGCGCCGGGCCTCCATAAAGGCCATCTTGGTGTCGTTGACGGCGTACTCCTTCTCCACACCCTCGCGGCTGTAGCCCCGGTCCTGGGGACGCCCATCGCTCAGGAGGATGAGGAGCTTGGTGCGCTTCTCCATCGCCTCCAGCTTGCTGGTCGCGTGGCGGATGGCCGGGCCCATACGGGTGGCGTGCAGGGGCGTGATCTTGTCTATGCGCCGCTTGACCCTCTCGCCGAAGGTCTCGTCCAGGTCCTTGATGACGTAGTACTCCACGTTCTCGCGGCCGTAGCCGGAGAAGCCGTAGATGCCATAGGAGTCTCCCACCGTCTCCAGGGCGTGGATGAGGAGGACAATGCTCTCCTTTTCCAGGTCAATGATGCGCTTGTAGGTGCGCCGCGCGCCCTCGCCCCGGCGGGCGCGGAGCCAGACCATGTACTCCACGGGGTCGTCGGGAGCGTCCCACTCGTCAGCGCGGCGGGCTTCGTCAATGGCCTCCGCCGTGGAGGCGCTCATGTCTAGCAGGAAGACCACCGCCACGTCCCGGTCTATCTTGTTGCGGCGCCAGTGGACCTTGTCGGTGGGCGATTCCCCAGCCCACTTGTCTATGATGGCCTCCACCACGGCGTCCAGGTCAAAGTCGTCGCCGTCGGGCAGGTGTTTGACCTTCTTGTACTCCTCGGGGATCAGCATCTCAAACTGCCGGCGGATCTGGCCCATGAGACGGCCATAGGCGTGGACGGTGTCGCTGTAGAACTGGGTATCCCCCTCGGCCATGGGCTTCTCCCGCACGATGCACCAGCGGGGCTTGTAGTCGCCGGCGCGGAAGTCCCACTCGTTGTAGACGAAGGTCTTGGGTTCCCGGGACTCCAGGGCGCCGCCCTCCTCGTCCTGGTGCGGGATGGGGCCGTACCCCTGGCCCGGCTGGTCGGGCGGCTGGACGCCGGCCTCTCTTACCAGGTTCTGGATGAACATGGCCAGCTCCGAGTTGAACTGCCCGGACTCAGCGTCCAGCTCCAGCTCCGGGCTGTTGGCCAGCATCTGCTCCAGCATCTCCTGGGTCAACTCCATGCCGCCGGCCTGCTGGCCATTCCCCGCCTGCTGCTGGCGCAGGGCATTGAGGAGCTGGCTCAGCTCCGGCTTGAAGTCGCCCCGGAAGTCCACCTGGGGCGGCGATTCATACTCGTCGCCCTCGGACGGCGGCTGGTTCTCCCCCTGACTGAGCTCCCGGAACTGCTCAAGGAGCTGCTCCATCTGCTCATCAGTCAGCTCCTGCTCATCCACGTCCATCTCCGACCAGTCCTCTTCATCCATCTGCTCATTGGGCAGGTCCGCAATGACGTCGTAGACGCGGATAGTCGCCTCCCCGGTGTCCTCTACCACGGCGTCCGTGTGGAGTAGGCGCTTGGCGACCTCGGCAACAAGGGAGGCGTGGTCCATGTACTGCATGGGCACGGGTAGTTTCCTGTACTGGTTCAGACTGAAGCGGACCAGGAACTCAACCATAGCCTCCTGAAGGGGCATCTCTTTGACGTCCGGGCGGCCGGCGAGGGCGTCCCCTTGAATGCGGCGATAGGCCGGGCCAACGCCCGGGTATTCCGTCTTCACCCGGTAGTCCAGGCGGGCGTCTTCCAGCACCGTGAAGATGTCCAGCGCCAGCTTGCGCACCGGAAACAGGTCAAAAAAGCGGCCCATGTCCGTGAGGTACGCGCGCTCGGCGCCCGCCGCTTCCTCCGCCTCTGCCCCGTTGTTTCCCTGAGTCGGAGGCAGGGGTTGGCTCTTGGGCTGAAGCCTGGGTGGCAGCAGGATCTGGGCCTCCGGGCCCTTCTCCTGCTGCGCAGCGGCCCCGGCTGCGAGGCGCGCCTCCTTCTGTTTCAGCACCAGCTCTTCCCGGGCCAGGCGCATGTCCTGGAACCGGTGAGAAGGCGACTCAAAGTCAAAGCCAAAGCTGTCAAACTCAATGTGGGCCACCTGGTGGGTGGACACGACCTTGAAGAAGGAGAAGTTCTGGTCCTTGGAGCCATACTCATTCACCTCGGGCGGGAGGTACACCGTGGTGCCCTCGGTGGTGGCGTGGTCCTCCGACACCCACCCTATCTTCTTGCTGGTCATGTCCCGGCTGTTGGCGATGTCCACATCGGCGCCCGCCAGACCGCGGCAGTACATGCGCAGGATCTCCTGGACCCGTTCCAGCTCTACCGCCGAGGAGAGGTCCTCTATGACCTCTTCAGAGGTGCTGGACTCTATCTTGAAGTAGGCCAGGCCACCGTCCTGGTTCTCTCCCAGGATGGCCATGCCCCGGTTGAACCATGCTTCAATCTGCCCCTGGCTCACACGGCCCAGGAGGGAGGGGGCATTGCGCAGGAAGGCCCCGGCAGCCTCGTGGGACTTGGGGATGAGCTCCTGGGCCAGCTCAAGGAAGCGGCCCTGATCCCCGGCTCCGGCCTTGCCCAGGGATGAGGCGCTTTCGGCGACGAAGAGGGCGACATTGGACATCCCGCTCTTTGCCATGTCCGCGGTCATGTCCATGAACTTGGCGCGTTGCCCCTCGTGGATCTGGCTGAGGATGCGGGGCGCGGCCTCAAAGCAGCCCTTCACCTCGCGCCAGTTGGTCTCTGCCACGGCGCGGGACAGGCGGATGAAGGCCAGGCGGTCAGCGCCCAGCTTTGGCATCACCTGCTCGCCCAGGGCGATGCACTCCGCCGCCAGGTCCGAGGACTTGTGGGAGATATAGTCCACGAGCTGGGCAAGGCGTTCTAGCTCGTTGAAATCGGCAGATTCCAGGATGGTGCCGCTCACCTCAAAGAACTTGGAGGAGAGGGCGCTGGACTTCCAGGTGCCGCGGTAGAAACCTTTGCCCAGGTTGGCCCAGCTCTGGATATTTCGGGGGCGCAGGAACCGCAGTGTCTTGGGGCTGGCGCGGAAGAAGGCCACCGCCAGGCTTGGGGACTCCTGGCATAAAAGACTCCCCTGGAGGCCCCAATCCAGAAGCTGGGCTGCATTCAGGGCCTCCAGCACCTCCGGAGTGGTCCGGAAGTACTCCGAGGCCGCCTCCCAGGAGCGGACCGTTTGTTTGGCAATCTCAACGCCTTGCCGGGCCCAGCTCAGGGTGTCGTACTCGCTCAGTTTTGGGGCAACCTTCTCGGCTGCCCGCCGGAATTCATCCACTACAGAGGAAGGAAATCGTTCCAGATCGCGTTCCAGCTCCGCCAGAGCGCTGGTCATAGATCAAGCCTCCTTGGGCCACCCGGCCTGTTCTAGGAGTTCCAGGAACTGCCGCAGGATGCGGGCAGTGGCGCCAAAAATCCGGTGCTCGTTATAGGTGAAGGTGGTCATGCGGGTGAGGGTCCCCATGCGCACGCGCATCTCTTCCGTGTAGTTGCGTTTGTCTATGAGGTGGCTGACGGGCACCTCCACCACTTCAGCTATCTCTACCGCGCTGGGTCTGAAGGGGTAGGGATAGGGGATGGTGCCCACGTACGGGTGAATGCGGTAGCCTGCTCCAGTGTTGGTCTCGCTCAGCTCCCCCACCAGGGTCACATCCTCCCCATGGATTCCCATCTCCTCATAGACTTCACGGCGGGCGGTGGCGACCAGGTCGGCGTCCTCGGGGTCTTTGGCGCCGCCGGGGAAGCACATCTCTCCCTTGTTGAACTCCACCTCCATGCTGCGCTTGTTGAACAGGACAAAGAACTCCCCCTCCTTGGGGTACAGGAGAAGGATGACGGCGGAGTCCTTCAGGGCAGGGTCCTGAAGGGTCTCCATCTTCTGGTTGGCTAGGGCAGCCCGCACAAAGTCAATGGCGTGCTCTTTTGCCTGTGTCACTGCTAGGCCCCTGAACTCATTCGCTATTCAAAGATGGAGGAAATGATCTCCTCCATGCTCCGCTGGACCTCGGCATCATCGGTGACGCCCCATACCACAGAGCACTGGCACGCCCGTCTCGGGGTGATACCCTGTTTGATGAGCTTGCCCGCATAGATGAGCAAGCGCGTGCTGGCGCCCTCCTGGAGGCCGTAGTCCTTCAGGTTGCGCACCTTTTCGCCCAGCTTGGCCAGGGACGCGGCGATGGCCGGGGCAACTCCACTTTCGTGCTCTATCACCCTGGCCTCTACCTCCCGGTCCGGGTAGTCAAACTCCAGGGCCACAAACCGCTGGCGGGTGCTCTGTTTCAGGTCCTTCATAGCGCTCTGGTAGCCGGGGTTGTAGGACATGCACAGCAAGAAGCCCTCGTCCGCGTACAGCACCTGGCCCCGCTTTTCGATCGGCAGGAGGCGGCGGTGGTCGGAGAGGGGGTGGATGAGCACGGTGGTGTCC
>JACQUH010000201.1 GCA_016210375.1 Chloroflexota bacterium | reverse complement strand
TGTAATGCGGCAGGGCCGCATTACACCGATTCTTCAGAATATCGTCCCCCTCTCCTCCCAGGAGAGGGGGACCACAGGGGGAGAGGTTGGGCCTCATTGGCATCCTAATTAGTCAAAGACCATAAGGATGCGGCATCCAGATGACAACCTGGTGCCACAGCCTTTAGGCTGTGGTGATAGACTTCTTCCCACGAGCACCTGGAATACCGAAAGACCCTGGTGACAGGCTCGCGTTTGTTGACAGCCCTCACGGCCTCCTTTACACTTAGTGTTTCGTAGGAACAGTTTGGAGCGACCATGGACTACGCAATCCTCAAGACCGGCGGCAAGCAGTACCAAGTAAGCTCGGGGGCCGTTCTGGATATAGAGAAGCTCAGCGCCAACGAAGGCGACACCGTGGAGCTTACCGACGTCCTCCTGGTGTCCCGCGACGGGGTGGTGACTGTGGGCACTCCCGTCGTGGAGGGCGCCAAGGTGGTTGGGCTGGTGGAGGAGCAGCGGCGGGGCGACAAGATCGCTGTTTTCCGCTTCAAGTCCAAGACCCGCCAGGGAGTCAAGACCGGGCACCGGCAGTACCTCACCCGCCTGCGCATCACGGACATCATCGGAGGGTAAGCGGCGGGGGATCCCAGTGGCGCCCTCGGGCGCAGGGCGTTTCCCGCGCCTTCCACACATTGAGGAGGCAATCATGGCTCACAAGAAGGGCGGAGGCAGCAGCCGCAACGGGCGGGATTCCAACGGCCAGCGGTTGGGAGTGAAACGCTTCGGCGGCGATCTGGTGCTCGCTGGCACCATCCTGGTCCGCCAGCGGGGTACAAGGATCACACCTGGTACGAACGTTGGGCTGGGCAAGGACTTCACTCTGTACGCCCTGGCCGACGGCCACGTGCGGTACGACCACGCCAGCAAAGAGCACAGGCGGGCCAACATAGACCCTATTCCGGTTGGAGCATCTCGTGAAGGATAAGATCCATCCCCAGTACTACCAGAACGCCCAGGTGGTCTGCTCTTGCGGCAACACCTTCATCACCGGGGCCACGCAGCCCGTGCTGCGCGTTGAGGTGTGCAGCGCCTGCCACCCCTTTTTCACTGGCTCGCAGCGCATCGTGGACACTGAAGGCCGCGTGGAGCGCATGAAGCGCCGCTACGGCCTCAAGTAAGGTCTTGCCCCAGGGTCGGCACTGGCCCTCTTTCGGGTTTCCCGTGGCGAGCTACCCCTGCTTTCCTACCCACACGCCTTCCACCCTTGTTGTCCTGGGATCCCTCGTGCTGGCCGAGACCCTGGTTCTGCGCAGCAACTTCCTTATGTACCCGGGCAACGTGACCCTGGAGGAGGAGGGAGAGAAGCTGGGAGCCTGCAAGCGCAAAGCCATCCCAGCGTAAGTGGTTACTGCAACAACGACTGGTGTGGCCTGCATCTCCCTCATTCCATCCTTTTCCCGCCAAGAGAGAGGGAGGCAATCACCCTCTCCATTGAGGGCCCTCTCTTCGCAGCGGAGGGTGGGATGGATGTATGGTGACTATCTGGGCACGGCGGAGCCGTGCCCAGATAGTCACCATACTGTTTCCCCCTTCCCGATGCGGGAAAGGGGGTTAGGTCGGCCCTCACCCCCAACCTGTCCCCCTCAGGAGAGAGGAACTGCGACCGGCCTGCTCCCTGCTAAGGAACTATCTCAAAACTCCCTTTGGCACCGCCCCTTGATGGCCATCAGCCAAACACTTGTGTATTGTGGTCTGACCTCTCCCCCTGTAGTCCCCCTCTCCGTTGCGGAGAGGGGGACAGAAAACTATGAAGGTTGGTGTTGCGGGAACAGCCTGCCCTGCATGGGCCGCAGCCGCCGAAGCCCTAAACGCAGGGAAGGCGAAGCGAAAAGGCTGCCGAAGAGCACGTCTGGCCCTGGGTGTGCTATCATCCGCCTGCCATGGACGTAGGCAAGCTGCCCCACCAGCTCCTCGCGCGCCTTCTGGCCCAGGCGCCCGCCAGCGACCCGCGGGTGCTCCTTGGCCCCCGGGTGGGCGAAGACGCCGCGCTCATTGACATGGGCGACCGCGTCCTGGTGGCCAAGACCGACCCCATCACCTTTGCCACCGACCAGATAGGGTGGTACGCCGTCCAGGTCAACGCCAACGACGTGGCGTGCATGGGCGCTCGCTCCCGCTGGTTTCTGGCCGCCATCCTCCTGCCAGAGGGCGCCACCGAGACCCTGGCGGAAGACATCTTCAGCCAGATCGCTGCTGCCTGCCGGAGCCTGGGCGTCTCCCTGGTGGGCGGCCACAGTGAAGTGACCCGCCAGCTTGGCCGACCCATCGTGGTGGGCCACATGCTGGGCGAGGTCGCCAAGGACAAGGTAGTCCGCACCGGCGGCGCCCTCCCTGGCGATGCCCTACTCCTCACCAAGGGGATCGCGGTGGAAGGCACGGCCCTTCTGGCGCGGGAGGCCGCAGATTCCCTGGCATCCGCCGGGGTATCGCCCGAGACCATTGCCCGCGCCCGCCTGCTCCTGACCAGCCCGGGCATCAGCGTCGTCAGGGAGGCCCTGGCAGCGGCAGAGGCCTTCCCCATTCACTCCTTGCACGACCCCACCGAAGGAGGCCTTGCCACGGCGTTGCGAGAGGTGGCCTTCGCTGCTGGCGTTGGCCTGGAGATAGACGCCTCTGCCATCCCCATCCTGCCGGAGACCCGGGAGGTGTGCGGCGCCCTGAGGCTGGACCCCCTGGGTCTCCTGGCCTCAGGGTCTCTCCTCATCGCCCTCCCCCAGGCGGAGGCCCCCGCCTTGCTGGCAACCCTGGAAGGAGAGGGCGTCTCTGCCACGGTCATTGGCCGGGTGACCTCCGCTTCCCAGGGTTTGCGTTTCAGGACAGAGGCCGGTCTCGTGGACCTGCCCCAGTTCCCTCGGGACGAGCTGGCCCGCTTCCTTGGCCAGTTGCCCGCTCGCCCCTGACTTGTCACCCCGAAAATCCGTTACTATAGATGAGTCAACTTGATGGCCCACACGTTCCCTTTGCCTGCGGCTGACAGAACGTCAGCGGCCCCACGGCCTCCTCCTGAAGGCTGCGGATGGTGCCACCGCCTTCAAGGGACGGTACAGTCAAGCAAAGGGGACTGCCCCAGGAGCGGGCCGAACAGGATGGCTCATGAGCGGGTCTGATGAGGCCAAAAAGGGCGCGGACGCCCTCGCTGACCTCTTTGAAACCGAGTACGGGCGCATCGTACGCTACGTCTACGTGCGCATCGGTGACGCAGGGGCAGCCGAGGAGCTGGCCTCTGACGTATTCCTGCGAGCTTTGGAGGGCATAGACGCCTTTGAGTGGCGGGGTGTCCCGATGCAGGCGTGGCTCTTTCGCATCGCCCGCAACCTGGTGGTGGACTACTTGCGAAAGCACGCCCGTCGCAAGCTGGCCCCTCTGGACGCGGCGGCAGAGGTCGCCTCGCCCGACAGCCCGGAGGAGGACGCCTTGCAGACCATGGAGCGCGCGGAGATGCTGGAGGCCATGGAGTACCTCACCGCGGCCCAACGGGAGGTGGTGAGCTTACGCTTCTTTGCCGGCCTTTCCTCCCAGGAGACGGCCCAGGTGGTGAAGCGCAGCAATGGCGCTGTGCGGGAGCTCCAGAGCGCCGCTCTGAAGACCCTGCGCCACGTCCTGGCCGCCAAACAGGGGAGGACGGTCCAGGCCAAGGGCGGAGGATAGCAATGGCGGAAAACGCGATGTTCCTGCAGGTCTTGGACGCCTGCGTTGACCGGGTCCTCAAAGAGGGGGACTCTGTGGAGGCGTGCCTGGCCAGCTACCCAGAGCATACTGAGCAGCTTGAGCCTCTCTTGCGATTGGCAGTGCAGACCCGCCAGACCCTGGACTACGCCCCTGCCCCATCAACGGCGGCGGTGGCTCGCGCCAGGCTGCACCGCGCCATCCAGCAGCGGGAGACTCACCCCCCCAGGGGGAACTCGCGTCGGTCTTTCCAGAGGTTCGCTTTCGCGAGGGTGCACTCCTACCGGTGGGCCATCGTAGCGAGCACCGCTGCCCTGCTCGTCCTCTTGGCCAGCAGCGGAGCGGTAGCCGCCTCCTCCGGCAGCCAGCCAGACCAACCCCTCTATCCGGTCAAACGCACGGCAGAGCGGGCGCGCCTGGCCCTTGCCTTTGACCAGGGGGCCAAGGCCCGTCTGCACGCCACGTATGCCGAACGGCGGGTCAAGGAGATGGCGGCCATGGCCACCAAGGGCGACTCCAGGCAAATAGAGGCCCTACAGTCGGACCTGCAGGGCAGCCTGCGACAGATACGGCGGACTGCCCTTCCAGGACGCGTCCCGGTAGTAGCAAGACCAGCCGACGCCGGCAGGTACACCTTCCCCGGCCCAGTGCCGCCTTATGTGCCCCGTATGATGCCGAGGGGATACCAGGGTCAGGAAGCACGGCAAGGGGCGGAAGCCCGGGAGCTGCACCAGATGCTCCAGTCGCACATGCAGCTCATGGAGCTACGGTTCCGATTGGCCATGCGGGACGCCCCGGAGCCAACCAAAGAGCAGCTACGCCAGGCCCTGGCCTCGGCCCACGTTGAGTACCAGGAGTTGCTGGTAGAGTTCCAGCGGCCAGCGTCACCAGAACGTCGTTGAACGCGGGAGCCTGCCCACCCTTGCCACAAGGACAGCGAGGAACCATAGCAAAGCAGGGGCGCCTCGGAGGGGGTGAGGGGTTTACCCCCAAGGCTCTTCGCCCGGTACATCTGGGGAAGCCTCGGCCAGGGAAGAGGAGGACGCCCCTTCGCCCGAAGAGGCTTCCTCACCGTCTCGGGACCAGCGCACCGCCGCATCGTAGGGAGGCCCGGCGGCATAGGGATCCCTGAGCCTAGCCGCAGCCCGGGCAGCCCGAAGGGCAAAGAACTCGCTGGCCACGGTGTAGGCGTCCCTCAGGGCGGCGGCGGTACGCAAGGGCAGAGCCGCTTCTGATGCTCCCGACCGGAACGTCAGCACCGCCCGCTCCTCCCGGGCGAAGTAGGCTGAGGCGGTGACGGCCCCCAGGAGCACCATGATGGCCCCTACGGACCAGGCCACCACACCGTTCAGGCCCAGGAGCCCCGCCAGCCCCGGGACGAGCAACCCACCAAGCATCAGCAGGATCCCTGTGGCCAGGGGCTTGACCTCCCGGGCCAGCTCCGTCAGCTCCACGGCCTCCACCGCCTCCAGAGGCATCGCCACCCGCCGGAGGCGAGCCTCGCGCCGCCAGGAAGCGATGACCCTCATACCCGTCAGAGCCAGATAGTCCTCTTGGGCGGGGACCTTCAGGGCCAGTCCCTGCCGGTCCCCCAGGACGACGTGCAGCCGTTCCCCTTCCAGCAGCTCAAAGGGGAGAGATCCGTTGCTTGGCCCTTTCATAGACATCCTTCCCTTGGTGTTTGTCCTTCCCCCCCAGATCCTTCGGGCAAGTTCTGGCCCCCAGTGTCCTGACATGTGATCAAGTGCCTGGAAGGCATGTTGGCGGCTCTTGGAGCGGCTCGCCAGAAATGGCAATTGTCATTCTAGAGCGAAGGGGTCAAACTCCCTTTGCGATTGGATGCGCTCCGCTTCGCGAAGAATCCCTCATCCCCTCCGCCTGCGCGCACAGGGCCGAGGCATCGGCCCGACTCTCGCTACAACTGCAAAAAGCTTGATCAATAACAGCGGTTGTTCTCCTGGCAGGACACTAGGCAGCACACCCATTGATTCTAGTAGAACCTGCCCCGCGCCGGGGCGATCGCTCCTCTCCTCCATTGTAGCAGTAACAGGAGGGCGGAACCCTCAGCAAAGCGCCGGGGCGTCCCCATGGTGGGTTCGCCCGATTGCCCCTCTTCAAGGCTGCGGCTCACTCAAGAGCAGGCTCTCTCCGCTCCGTGATGGGGCGAGAACTTATGAAGATGGACGCTGCGGCAAAGCCGCAGCGTCCATCTTCATAACAAGCTCCCGTTCCGTGGCAGAAGGCGGCGAGGGGCCCCAGCGATGGGACTCACGCGGCAGAGGCTGCCAGGTAATGGGCCGGGGCCCCTTCGTGCAGGCTCTCCCCGTCCTGGGAGGTTGGACCATAAATCCTGGCGTTGCCCTCCTCCAGGAGCGCCTTGTACAGGTGCAATGCCCCCTGTTGCTGGCGGGCGGTGCGTCCCAGGCCACCCTGGGACAGACCCAACAGGCGCGCCATTTCCCGGAGGACTTCGTTGTCCCCCAGGCGTGGGGCGCGCCGGTAGAGGGCCAGGCTGCCTTCCGCCAGGGCCGTGTCGCCACCCAGGGTGCCCAGGGCATGGAGGGTCGGCAGCACGGCGTTCACGGCGATGTCCAGCGCCCGGTCCCTGCCAATGAGGGACCCGCCGCCCCGGGCGACGGTGAGGGCACCGAGGAGGGCAGCGGCGCTGCCCTGAAGGACGGGGGCCTTCAGGGAAAGCACCAGGCCGGGCTCCACGCACCGCGCAAAAAGCTCCGCGGCGCCCGCCAGGCGGCGGGCCGGGTGGTTCTGAGGCCGCAGGCCCGCCAGGCACCAGAGAGACCTGGGCAGAGGCGTGGCCGTGGATGAGGACTGGGAGGCTCCCGGTGCTGAAAATCTGGGGAGCCAGTTGCTAAGGTGCGCAACTCCCCGGCCTGGGAGTGGGGTCTCTTCCCCCTCACCACGCCATGCGCCAGACGGCGGTGCCGTTCCTCTTTGGGAGCGGAGCGTCGCCGCCCCTGTGTCTCCTCGTTCCGCCAGGCCAGACACGTCCATGAGGCGCCTGTACAGGACACCGGCCCTGGCCGCTGGCGGGGCATCCAGAGCGGCACGGCGCAACCCACGCCAAGGGAGCCGCAACCCCAGGGCCAGAAAAGGCGCCCGGTTCCGGCTGTACCCCAGGCCCTCCAGGATGCCCCGGTACAGCACCTCGTCGGCGTCCTCCCTGCCCAGGGCCAGGGCATAGGACGCGCTTCTCGCCAGGAAGCGCTGGTCCCCCGCGGCCTCCAGGGCGCGCTCCATCTCCGGCCCAGGCATCCCCCGCAGCGTCGCGAGCCGGGAGTAGTCCCAGAGCGCCGGGGGCAGCCCATCCCCCTGTTCTCCTTGGGAGGGCCCTAAGAGCTCCACTCGGGCCAGGGGTACCGGCTGGCCGTCCTCCCGGTATGTGCGTTGCCCTTCGTCCCGTCCCCTCTCCTGGCCAGCCAGCCCGCCGTCTCCCTTCTGGCCATCTCCCTCTCCGAACACCAGGTGCAGGACCACCCCATTGTACCGGGGGTCCCGCTGGTGGCCATGCCTCCGCCAGTCTGCTGCCTCCCGGTGCACCTCTACATCACCCCGGATCAGGTGCCCATCTTCGCCCTGGACCAGGGCATCCCGGAAGTCCGGGCCGGGGCCGCCATTGGGCCGCCCGGGGTACACCACCCGCAGGCTCTTGCCCCCCAGGGTGCGCAGGATACCCCCTCCCTGACGGTTGCGCCAAAGTCGGGCCGCCAGCCGCTCCGGAAGTATCGCGTCCTCTTTCTTGTCAGTAGCCATGGAGGGAGGGCCTCCTGTCTCAAGGCCATCCATACTATACTGCCAGCGGGGCTCGGATCTCTCCCCTTGTGGCCGCCCTCTCTCCATGGGAGAGGGCGGCGATCGTCTGAAGTATTGGTGTGATGCGGCAAGATCGGAACTATTGTGCCTTTCTTGACACCTGGCTGCAAGCCTTCCTATACTGGCTGTGTCCTCCCGATGTGGGACGGTGACGATGGTGGTGACCCGGAATGCTCCCGGGGACGCCGCGCAGGGGCACGCGGGAGGGCTCCACCGTGGCAGACTCAGGGCAACGGCGGGGGCCCGTCACCCTTTCCGAGGGCGATTAGCTCAGTTGGTTAGAGCGCGGTCCTGATAAGACCGAGGTCCCTGGTTCGAATCCAGGATCGCCCACTTCCACCCGCCTCCCAGGGCAGTGTTTCCTGCCCGGCCCGCGGGAAAGCGCTCCCTCTATCTATCGCACCACCGTTCCGAGAGCGAGAGAGGGGCGGAGAACCGGGGCGCCCTCTGTGCGCCCTTTGTCCGCTCCTCTTTCCTAGAAGATTCGCCCCCCTTTGGCGGCAAGAACCGGGGCGAAGTCGTTACCCTCCATCGCAAGATATGATATTATGGCTCCAGCCTCAGAAAAGACGAGAGCCAGCGAGAGAACATGTTCCAGCCATCCAGGCCCAGCCCTGAGATAGACATAGACCAGGCCCTCAACGACCTCAAGAAACGCTTCGGTGCCTTCTTCGGCAGGTTTGGAGGGGGAGGGGTTCCCATCCTTTTCGTGGGGATGGCAGTGGCTGTGGTGGTGGCCATCTGGCTGCTCACTGGCTTTTACCAGGTGCAGGCCCAGGAGAAGGCAGCCCGCCGTCTCTTCGGGCAGTACACGCCTCCCTTACAGGACCCTGGTTTGCACTGGTACTGGCCCCGGCCTGTTGGAAAGATCAGCAAAGAGGTGGTCACCGAGACCCGGCGCATGGAGCTGGGCTTCCGCAGCGTCGGCGGCGGCCAGGTGACCGAGGTCTCCTCCGAGGCCCTCATGATCACCGGCGACCTGAACATCGCCAATGTTCAGGTGGTGGTGCAGTACCGCATCAGCGACCTTGAGGCGTTCCTCTTCAACGTAGCCGACCCCGGGGACCCCGAGCGACGGGTCCGGCTGGGGGCCCCTGACGGCGAGACACTGAAGGACGCCACCGAGGCCGCCATGCGGGAGGTGGTGGGACAGCGCAGCATTGACGACGTCCTGACCATCAACCGGGAGGCCGTCCAGGCGGACACCCTGCGCCTCCTGCGGATCCTCCTGGACGACTACAAGACCGGCATCCAGGTCCTGGAGGTGCGCCTTCAGAACGTGAGCCCTCCCGCCCCGGTGCGGGACGCCTTTGACGACGTGGTGCGGGCCAGGGTGGACAAGGAGGCCCGCATCAACCAGGCCCTGGCCTATCAGCAGGACCAGGTCCCCAAGGCCAAAGGAGACGCCCAGCGGATCACCCAGGCCGCCGAGGCCTATAAGCAGGAGCGCATCCTCAGGGCCACGGGTGAGGCCAACCGGTTCCTCTCTAATCTGCGGGAGTACGAGAAGTCTAAGGATGTCACCCGGTGGCGCCTGTACCTGGAGGCCATGGAGGTGGTCCTGCCGGGCATCCAGAAGTTTGTCCTGGCCCCGGGCGCTGGCGGCAACGTGTTGCCCCTGCTGACCCTGCAGCAGCAGCAACAGGCGGCGAGCCAGGCCAAGTAGCAGCCGGGGGACAAACGCCCACGCAACGGGATTCTGCCCTTCTGAGCGAAACCTGACGGCGACAAACAAGACAAGTTGCTCATCCGGGCGTACGGGCATACGGGCAGGCGCCAGCAGGCTGAGCGCGACAGGGCAATGAGCAGAGGTCCATCGTGAAAATCTTTCTTCCCCTGGTCATTCTGATAGTGGCTGCCCTGGTCGTGGTCGCCCAGAGCGCCTTTACCGTGGACCAGACACAGTACGCCGTGGTTACCCGCTTCGGCCAGATCAAACGGGTCATCCCCGCCGAACCGGGGATGCCCCCGGACCCCGGCCTGCATTTCAAGACGCCTTTCGTGGAGGACGTGCTGCGCTACGACAACCGCCTCCTGCGCGTTGATGTGCGCACCGAGTCCATGCAGGACCGGGAGAAGCAGATCCTGGAGATAGACGCCTACGTCCGCTACAGGATCGTTGACCCCGCCAAGTTCTTCCTGAAGTTGACAGACGAGTTCACCGCTGAGAACCGCATCAGCAACATCGTCATCTCCGAGGTACGCCAGGTGGTCGCCAACAGCGATCGGACAGACATCATCGGCGGTGTGATCTCTACCCTGCCCGACGGCACCGTCAGGGTGGACCCCAAGAAGACAGACGCGGGCGTGGACACCCGGACGGCGCTTACCCGGCAGGTGCTGGCTGGGGTGAACAGGGCTGTGCAATCCAGAGACAACGACTTCGGCATAGAGGTCGTGGACATCCGCATCAAGGCAGCGGACTTCCCCAGCACCGTGGCACAGTCGGTTTACAACCGTATGCGCACCGAGCGGGAGGTCCAGGGCCAACGACTGAGGGCCGAGGGCGAGCAGCAGAACCTCACCATCACCGCCGACGTTGACCGGCAGGTGACCATCATCCGGGCCGACGCTGACAGGACGGGCAACCAGCTCCGGGGCGAGGGCGAGGGCCAGGCCATCGCTATCTTTGCCGGCGCCCTGGAGCAGGACCCCGAGTTCTACGCCTTCCAGCGCAGCCTGGAGCTCTACAGGAACGCCCTCTCCAAGAACACCACCCTCATCCTTAACTCGGAGGACGACCTGTTGCGCTACCTCACCTCTCCCAATCCCACCGCCGCCGCTCCAACCCCAGCACAGTAGCACCCTCGCTCCTGCCCTGAGTCGGGAGGGGCCGATAGTTGAATCTGATAACGTCATGGCGGGCCGCCGCAGGCGGCCCGCCATGACGTTGGTGCAAGATATGGCAGCGCCGCCCAGACCTGGCCCATCCTCCACTGTCCTCTCTTGCAGGCGCGAAGCCGCTACGCTTCCTTGCCTGGGAACCCTTTCACCTGCTAGTATGAATTACAGAGTGGTACTATAGGTGGAGGGCAAGCCAGAAAGTCCATGGGCTACTGCTTGGGCGCCGGCGAGGGAGCCTCGTGAAGGTGGTCTACTCCCGAATTGAGATCAACGCCTCCCCGGAGCGAGTGTGGGAGGTGCTGACCGACCTCCCTGCATTCCCTCGTTGGAACCCTCTCCTACGGGCGGTGAGAGGAGAGCTCAAGATGAGAGAACGCCTGGAGGTCCGCCTTGCGCCAGCGACCGGCCCCAGGATCATCTTCCAGCCCACCATCCTCAACGTGGAGCCCAACCGCGAGCTACGCTGGCACAGTCATCTTCTCCTTCCGGGCCTCCTGGCCAGTGAGCATACCTTCGCCATCCGGCGGCTAGAGGCAGACCGGGTCCAGTTCATCCAGAGCGAGGCTTTTGCGGGGCTCCTGGCGCCCGTGCTCTCCATCACAGGCCTGCTCAGGCAGATCGTGCGCGGCTTTGACCAGATGAACCAGGCGCTGAAGGCCCGGGCCGAACAGCCGAAAGGCGAATAGCCTCCCCCCACCTCTTCCCCTCCCGCGCTCGTCGCCTGCTCCCCTGCGCTCCGCCTTTTCGTAAGGCTGCCCAAAAACTTCATGGCGCCGCCCTCGCAAGGTCATGAACCGAATATAATAAGCAGAGCGCAGTCGGGGCGAAGTTCCTCTCTTCCTGAGGAGGACGGTGCAGGGGAGGGGCCCGGGCTAAGGCCCTTGATTCCTCCTTCGGCCTTCCAAAGAAGGACTCAAGAGCTTGCCTTGAGCGCAGAGAGGGGACAAGCTCTTCCCCTGGGGGAAGTAGGAACTGCTAAACGTGAGGTTCTGGGCACGGCGGAGCCGTGCCCAGAACCTCACCAAAATCCCACTGCCCTCCGTAGCGGAGGGGGACCAGAGGAGACCCAGAACCACAGAAGCACAGCCATGTAGTTGATGACCTGAATGGGGTGGCGTGATGCCCCAGCCTTATGGT
>JACQUH010000198.1 GCA_016210375.1 Chloroflexota bacterium | reverse complement strand
TTGCCCATGTTGTCGCCGGTCTTGATGTTGATGCCGCCGGAGTCAAAGGTGATGCCCTTGCCGCACAGGGCGATGTTGTTGGCGGGGTCCGCCGGGTCGCCGCGCCACTGCACGATAATGAACTTGGGCGGCTGGACGCTGCCCGAGGCCACGGCCAGCAGCGCGCCCATGCCCAGCTCCTGCATCTGGGGGCGGTCCAGCGCATCGTACCCAAGGCCCGCCTCGCGGCACATGCGGGCGGTGCGCTCCGCCATCTCCGTAGGGGTCAGGACGTTGGCCGGCTCGTTGCTCATGTCGCGGGCGAAGTTGACGGACTCGGCGATGACTCGCCCCCTGGCCAAACCCACCTCCAGCGAGGAGACCTTGTCGGCGTCACGCTCCACAACCAGGATCTCGTCCAGCTCCCGCTGGGGTTCCTCCGGGTCGCGGCTCTTGTAGAGGTTGAACGCGTACAGGCCCATGACCGCGCCCTCAGCCATGGCCTGGGCAGAGACGGCGGCCTCCATGCCGGCGATGCCCGCGCCGTGGGCGATGGTGGCGAAGCGACGCACCCCCAGGCGGCGCACGTACCTAGAAGCGTTGCCCATCACCTGGCGCACCACCTCCGGCGTGAACTTCTCCGCCTTGCCCAGGCCGGCGACGATGACGCGCTGGGCGGGCATCTTGCCCAAGGTGTGGATGAGGGTCAGGTCTCCCTGCCTGCCGGTGGTCTCCCCGTCCTCAATGAGCCGGGTGATGGCGCCGTCCAGGGCGGCGTCCACGGCGCCCGTGGCCCCGCCGGGGTTGGTCACGCCCTGGAAGAGGTTGACGACGAGGGCAGGGGTGGAGAGGGTGGTCACGTTGCCCGCTACCGCTTTTATGTCCATGGGAAACCTCCTGTCGCTGGCGCTCTGGGCACCATGATACAGGATGGAGCGCCGCCTGTCCCCGGTGCCCGTGCCCGCCGACGGCCCACCGGTAGGGGTGCACCATGGTGCACCCCTACTACTGCTTCCCCATGGGCTTCGCTCGTGCGTTCTGCTGCACCGCCCCCTTCGGCTATGCTCAGGGCAGGCTCCAAACGGTGCTGCATCGTTGGCTTTGCAATGCCACACCCTTATGGTCATTAGCTGAATGACTTGGCAAAGAGCCGCCAGGTTGCAGTCCCCCCTTCCCTGCGAGGAGCGGGGCAGGTTACTCAGTTGATGACCGTCAGGGTATGGTACACCCATGGCCCGCTTTCATCTGCGAGTGTGGCGTCCTGCAACGCATGAACAACTGTTAGCCGGGGGACATACCGACCACGGAAGGGAAAGGGAGTCCTTGCGCAAGCACAATGCGGTGGGATGTGCATCAAGGGTACCCGTGGGAGGATGAACAAAACCCGCGTGGCCGAGCCGCGGGATAGGATCGTACCAGGGGATGGTATGGTACAGTAGGGATAGGTGGGCGGGGACTTCAGGCGGAGAGGTCAGAGCCGCTCTGGATAAGGGATAAGTTATGTCTAGCTGGCGCATCGTGGGACAGGAGCACATCACCCGGCCCTTGAGCAGCGCGCTGGCCCGGGGCCAGATGTCCCACGCCTATCTCATCGGGGGCCGGCCTCTTGGAGGCAAATCATTGTTGGCCCAGGCCATCGCCCAGGCCCTCAACTGCACCGATACCGATCCCCCCTGCGGGCGCTGCTCCCAGTGCCAGCGCATTTCCCGCGGCATTCACTCCGATGTGCAGGTGATAACGGTGACGCCGGACCCGGAGACGAAACGCATGCGCACGGTGATCGCCCTAGACCAGGTGCGGGAGATGGAGCAGCGCGCCGCCCTGGGGCCATACGAGGGCAAACACCTGGTGTTCATTATTGATCCTGCCGAAAAACTGCATCCGACGGCGGCCAACGCACTGCTCAAGACGTTGGAGGAACCGCCGCCGAGGGTGACGCTCCTCTTGCTGTCCGGCCTGGAACAGGAGCTTCTGCCTACGATACAATCCCGCTGCCAGCGTCTGGAGCTGGCGCCCCTCAGCGCCGGGGCCATCGTCCAGGTGCTCACTCAGGAGCACAGCGTAGCCCCGGATGACGCGGCACTCCTAGCCAGGCTCTCCACTGGCAGATTAGGGTGGGCCCTGGCCGCCGCCAAGGACCCCAAGGTGCTGGAAGGTCGCCAGCACGGGCTGGAGAGCTTGATGGAGGTCCTGGACAACGGACTGGAGCGCCGCTTCCAGGTGGCCCAGGAGGTCGCATCGCAGTTCAGCCGCAGCCGGCCCGCGGCCCAGGAGACTCTTGGCCTGTGGCTGGGCTGGTGGCGCGACCTGCTGCTCATCAAGACGCAGGCTCCACAACTCATCGCCAACTCCGACTGGCAGAGTAGCCTGGAGGAGCGGGCGGCCCGCTACTCCGCCAGCCAGGCCCGCACGGTCGTGCGGGAGCTCCTGGCCACGCTGGAGCGGCTGGAGGCCAACGCCAATCCCCGCCTGGCCCTGGACGTACTGATGCTGTCCCTGCCCCAACCTGCAGACAAAGCAAGACCCACGACGTAGGTCTCGGTCGTGGGTCTTGTTTGCTCTGTTTCTGGGCCCAGGGCTACGTGTCTTTGATGCCCTTTCCCTTCAAATACTCAACAGCATGCTGCACCCTGGTGATCTTCTCCGCGTCCTCGTCCGGTATCTCTACTGGATCGCGATCCTGGGAGAACTCCTCTTCAAAGGCCATGATCAGCTCCACCAGGTCCAAAGAGTCGGCGTTCAGGTCGTCAACAAAGGATGCCTCGGGCACGACACTGGCCTCGTCCACTCCCAGACGATCGGCAACGATCTTCTGCACCCTGTTCAAAACCGTAGGCACTGTCCCACCTCCTTGCGTGGCTATGGGGTCTCGTCTTTTTCTTCGGCGGGGCCCGGCGCGGCCTTCGCCAGGGTCCCCAGTACGCCGTTCACGAAACGCTGGGACCCTTCGCTGCCGAAGGTCCTGGCCAGTTCCACGGCTTCATTGATTATAACCTTAACAGGCGCATCTTTGGCCACCTGCATCTCGTAAATAGCCATGCGCAGTATGTTCCGGTCCACCAGGGAGAGCTGCTCCACCGGCCAGGCGGGCGCATACTTTTGTATCTCCCCGTCCAACTGCTTCAAATTCTGCTGCACCTTCGTGACCACATCCCGCACGAAGGCCTGGTTGGCGTCATCCAGGTCTGCCTGCTCCAACACCCAGCCCAGGCTCAGCTCCATAGCATGCCCCGTAGCGTCCACCTCGTACAGGACTTGAAGGGCTGCCCCCCGCGCCCTACGCCTTGGACTGGACTCCTTTGGGCTTCCCATTATAGTAGCAGCCTTGGAAAAAAGCTCGGCGTCCGGGGCCGCTCCGTCAATGGCAGCAACCACCACTGGCTACGATGCCCCGCCCTGGGCGGACACGAGGCCCTGGGCGGACTGCAGGTCGTTTACCGCCGTCACCTGGACCCCGCTGGCGATGCGCTTCACCATGCCGCTCAGGACCTTGCCCGGGCCGAACTCAATGAAGCTGCCCACCCCGGCGCTGACCATGAAGGCGATGGACTCCTGCCAGCGGACGCAGCCGCAAAGCTGCTGGGCCAGCTCCTCTCTGATCTCCCAGGCCGTGGTCAGGGGCTTTCCGGAGCAGTTGGCCACCACCGGCGCGACAGGGTTGCGAAATGTCACGCCCTCTATGGCCTTGAGCATCCCATCCAGCGCGGACCCCATGAGGTACGAGTGAAAGGCCCCGCTGACCTTCAGAGGGATGGCCCTCCTGGCACCCCGCTCGCTGGCCAGCTTGATGGCGCGGGCGATGTCCTCTTCGGTGCCGCTGATAACAATCTGTCCCGGGGTATTGATGTTAGCCACCTGGGTGTTGGTATCTTTGCACACCCCTTCCAAGAGCGAAAGCTCCATGCCCAGGACAGCGGCCATAGTGCCGGGGCGATGGTCGCAGGCCTCCTGCATCAGGCGGCCCCGTTCCCGCACCAGCCATACGGCGCCGGACACCTCCAGGCTGCCGGAGGCCGCCAGAGCAGTGTACTCCCCCAGGCTATGGCCAGCCATATAGACCGCCTGGGTCTCCAGGGGCTGACCCGACATCTCTGCCGCCGCCGCCAAGCACGCCAGGCTCATGGTCAGGATGGCAGGCTGGGAGTTGATGGTGCGCTCCAACTCATCGGCTGGCCCCTGGAACATGAGGTCGGACAGGGCGAAGCCCAGGGTCTTGTCGGCTTCGCCAAACACCTCGCGGGCGGCGGGCGAGGCCTCGTAGAGGTCGCGACCCATGCCGACCTCCTGGGCGCCCTGGCCCGGGAAGAGGAAGGCCGCTGGCGAAGGGAACAGCCCCTTGGAGCCGTTGGACTGGGATCGTTGGACAGTATTCGTCACATGAATCTCCTTGGGAACCGAACGCGCCCGCATGGTGGGCATAGGTTTCACGATGAGCCAGGCTTGGCCCTCTCCGGCCCAAGCCTGGCTCAGGACTCCTGCCCTGGCTCCTCGGGGGTCATGCTGATGACCTCGCGACCTCCATAGTAGCCGCAGGTAGGGCACACCTGGTGGGGTGGCTTTGGGCTGTGACACTGGGCGCAGGTGGAAATCGCCACAGGGTCTAGCTGGGAGTGGCTCCAGCGCCGCCCCTTCTTGCCATAGGACCTCTTCTTCTTGGGATGCGGTGGCATTGGTTGCTCCTGGTTCCTAGTTCTTCCCTTGGGACAGCATACCCATCAGCGGCGCCCACCGGCGGTCCCTGGACTCTTTGGGGCACGGGCAGGTGGACTCGTTCAGGTCTGTCCCGCAACTGGGGCAAATTCCGGCGCAGTTGGGCTTGCACAGGGGTTTCATGGGTGACGACAGCAGGATTTCCTGGCGCACCCCCTCGGAGATGTCAAGGATGTGGTGGTCGTCAATGGTGGCATCCTGCTCTGCGTCCTCCGGAAGGCGGATGGCCACACCTGAGTTTATGTCCCGCGTGGGGTAGTAGGTCTCGTCAAAGTGAAAGCGAACGGTGGTAGCGAAGGACTTGAGACAACGGCTGCACGAGCAGGTGATGGCGGCGCGAAAATTGCCGGTGACCCAGATGCCGTCGTTCACCCGCATCAGCGTCACCTGGCCCCACACGTGCTCCGCCTGGGTGTCGTCCAGGGCGAAGGGGCTCTCTTCCAGCTTGTGGCGCTGGGTAGCGCCCCCAGGGCCTTTCAGAAGTCCCGCGACGTTAAACTGCATGACGCACCCCACAAGCAGGCCGCACGGCCTCCCTGAAGTCGCAGATTATATGGGCGTAGCTAGGGGGTGTCAAGGCAATGCAAGGCTAAAGCCCCAGGGCTTTAGCGAGTTTTGGCCAGAGAGGAGCAACGGATGTCAGGTACCACATTCTGGATAGTATACCCAGGCGAGAGCAGGTTGTCCATCCTTGCCTGGGGCCGGAGCCTGCTTGCTTGGGGGCGGCGGTCAGCATCCCCTGGCACGAAAGTGCCAGGTTGGGATTCACCTAACCCCCGACTTCAGTCGGGGGGACCCAGACCACCTGAAAGCAAACGGAACCCCGGGCCGGAGCCCGCTTGCTTAGGGGCGGTATCCAAGTCCCCCACCTGAAGGTCATCAACCAAATACCTGCGCTGCTCGGGTTCCGATCTTTCCCCCCTGTGGTCTCCCTCTCCTGGGAGGGGCTTTGCACCAAAAGTCAGGAAGGTGCAGGAAACCTTGGGTTTCCTGCTGGGGTCTGGGGTGTCCCCAGATTCAAATTCCCTCTCTCCTGCAGGAGAGAGGGACGATTATTCGAAGACTCGGTGAGGTGCGGCAGAGCCGCATCACACCGAGTCAAACCAATCATCTCCCCCCTCCCTTACGGGAAGAGCCTGTCCTTGAGTCCTTCTTTGGAAGGACGAAGGAGGGAGCCAGAGGGGGTTGGGTTATTTTGTGTATAACCATCAGTGCCAGGCCTGCTAATTGCCACTCCCAGGCGGGGAAGACCCTGAGACCTTGTTTCTACCCGCCCTGCTGCTGCGCAGCCTGCTCTATGAACTCCACGATGGCTTTCAAGGAGGAGCCTGGGCCGAAGATGGCCCCCACCCCATGCTCCCTTAGCCTGGCGGCGTCGGCCTCTGGTATGATACCACCGGCCACGATCACCACATCCCCCAGGCCCCGCTCGTGCAGCCCTTCAATCACCCGTGGGAACAACTCCATGTGGGCGCTGGACAGGATGCTCAGCCCCACAACGTCTGGCCGCTCCCGCACCGCCCGCTCCACCACCTCCTGGGGCGTCTGGCGGATGCCCGTGTAGGAGACCTCCATGCCGACCTCTCGCAGCGCGCGGGCCACTACCTTGGCACCGCGATCGTGACCGTCCAGCCCCACCTTGGCGATCAGGACGCGCACAGGATTTTGCCCTTCCATCGCTAGGTTCTGTTTGCTTTGGCGAGTTGTTCAATCCCCCCGACTGGTGGTTATTGAACAATCAAGTTGCCAATGACACCCGACCTCTCCCCCTGTAATCCCCCTCTCCGCAACGGAGAGGGGGATTACTATTGAAGGAAACTGTCTGATGCGGCCTTGCCGCATCAGACAGTTTCAAACCAATCTTCTCCCCCTTCCCGTGCGGCAAGGGGGAGCCAGAGGGGGTTAGGTCGGAACCCAATTGGCCGATTCTTTTGTCAATGACCATAAGTCGGGGGGTTGCCCAATCCAAACCTGGCACTTTAGTGCCAGGGAATAGTACCACC